>JAUIEL010000281.1 GCA_030428825.1 bacterium | reverse complement strand
GACGGGCAGAATGGCATCGGTGCCGGACCCGGCGCGACGGAGACGGGAACCGGACGCCGGGGAACGGGAGGGGGAGAGGAAGGCCGGGTCGAGGGTGGTGCTCGCGAGGCGGCCGCGCGGAGGGAGCCGGGCACGAATCTCGGCACGCGCACGGGTAGGGCCCCGCTCTCCCGAACCTTTCTCAACGCCCGAACGGACGCGCGCGTATCCTGGGTTCTCTCCCG
The DNA here is from genome assembly GCA_030428825.1 of bacterium. Lineage (GTDB taxonomy): Bacteria > Planctomycetota > B15-G4 > B15-G4 > JADJEK01 > JAUIEL01. The sequence goes on along the minus strand of JAUIEL010000281.1, from coordinate 8,131 downwards.
CGTCGACGGTCTCTCGAAGAGGAGCAGCATGAACGAACCGGTCCTCGAGGCGGTCGACGTGTACCGCCTCTACGAGCAGGGGAAGGAGGCGGTCGCCGCGCTGAAGGACGTCACCTTCCGGGTCGAGGCGGGGACGTTCGTCGCGATCACCGGGCCGTCGGGGAGCGGGAAGTCGACCCTCCTGAACCTCCTCGCGGGGCTCGACGTCCCGTCGTCCGGCGCGGTCCGGATCGCGGGGCGGGATCTCGCGGCGCTCGACGAGCGGGGCCGGACGCTGATCCGGCGCGAGCGGATCGGCTTCGTCTTCCAGTTCTTCAACCTCGTGCCGACGCTGACGGTCGCGGAGAACATCGGGCTCCCGCTCCGCCTCGCCGGCGTGAAGCGGCCGGAGGACGACCCGCGGTTCACCCGGATCGTCGAGTTCTTCGGCCTCTCGAAGCTCGTCGGTCGCCGGCCGCACATGCTCTCGGGCGGCGAGATGCAGCGGACCTCGATCGCCCGCGCGGTGGTCCACGAACCGCCGATCGTCCTCGCCGACGAGCCGACCGGCAACCTCTCGACGAGCGCCGGTCGCGACGTGCTCGAGCTGCTCCGCCGGTCGGTCGACGAGCTCGGGCGGACGGTCCTCCTCGTCACCCACAACCCGCGCGACGCGGCGTTCGCGGACCAGGTCCGGTTCCTGAAGGACGGCACGCTCCTCCCCGAGGTCGTCGAGGGAGGCGACAAGGATGAATCTCGCATCGCGGATCGCATGGCGGTCCTTGGCCTCTAGGCCGGGGCGCACGCTCACCTCCGTCCTCGGCATCGCGGTCGGCGTCGCGGCCGTCCTCTCGGTCCTGATCGTCGACCACAACACGATCCTGACCGAGCGGCTCCGCCGGCCGTCGTTCTCGGGCAAGCCGGACCTCGAGATCCGGCCGGTCGACGCGGGCGCCCCCTCGACGGAGGTGCCGGCGGCGCTCGAGCGACACGCGTCGCTCCGCCAGGTGCTGCCGGTCTTCTTCTCCCGGATCCGCCTCCACCCCGAGGCGGTCGAGGGGGAGGCGGCGCGGTTCCGCGACGTCGAGCTCGTCGCGGTCGATCCGCGGGCGGGGGCGCGCTTCGACGCGTGGGTCGTGTCGGAGGGGGACGACTTCGGCCCGGCGGACGCGTCGGACGTCCTGATCGCGGCGCCGCTGGCCGCCGAGCTCGGGGTCGGTCCGGGCGACTCGATCGGGCTGCAGCGGGCGCTGCCGTCGGTGAAGCAGTGCCGCGAGGGGAAGGTCGTGGCGGTCCGCGACGAGCTGGTCCAGGGGGAGGTCGAGCCGTTCCGCGTCGCGGGGCTGCTCGAGCCGAACCACCTCGGCCGGCGGCGGGCGGTGATCGTGCCGTACGCGCGCGGGGTCGAGCTGTTCCGCGGGGCGCACGTCCAGCCGATCTACTGGGCGAGGATGGCGCCGGAGGCGATCTACCAGGACGTCCGCGAGGACCTGAAGGCGTCGTTCGTCGTCGACAAGCCGAAGGGGGCGCTGGTGGGGGAGCGGGTCGACCAGCGCGCGTTCCGGAAGTCGATCCGGATCGCCGCGTGCCTCTCGCTCCTGCTCGGGTTGTTCGTGATCTACAACGCGTTCTCCCTCTCGCTGGTCGAGCGGGTGCGCGAGATCGGACTCCTCCGCGCGCTCGGCCTGACCGGAGGAGAGATCACCGCGGCGGTCCTCCTCGAGGGGCTGTTGCTGTCGATCGCCGGCGCGGCGGCGGGGCTCGCGCTGTCGCTCGGCGTGGTCGACCTGATGCGGCGGATCGGGATCACGACCCTCGGCTACGGCAAGCCGCTCGCGATCCACGACATCCCCTGGGACGTCGTCGGGCTCGTCCTGCTCGCCGGCGTGCTGGCGGCGATGTTCGGGATGATCGCGCCGCTGCTGCGGGTCCGGCGGCTGTCGGTGATCGAGGCGGTGCGGGCGGGGCAGATCGCGTACAAGCCCGACCCGACGCGCTTCGTCCGCGCGCTCGTGCTGGCGCTCCTGCCGGGCGCGCTGCTCGTCCTGTACATGGTCGCCACGCCGCCGCTCGGCGATCGGCAGCAGGCGGTCTTCTGGCAGGTCGCGAAGATCGCGTTCTGGGTCTCGATCACGTTCGGGGCGGCGCTCCTGGTGCCGCGGCTGGTGCAGGGGGCGGTCGCGCTCGTGCTGCGGATCCTGATGGCGTTCCGACCGGTCGAGCGCCCGATCGCGGCGGCGGCGGTGAAGGGGGCGCACCACCGGGTCTTCGGCTCGACGCTCGGGATCGCGCTCGTGCTGGCGGCGGTCCTCGGCATCCACGCGATCACCGCCAGCCTGAAGGACGAGGCGTCGCGGTTCGGCGAGCGGACGATGCAGGGGCGCGTCTTCCTGCAGACGCGGCCGCTCGCGAAGGAGGAGGTCGCGCGGGCCGCGGAGGAGGCGGGGGCGAGCGCGTTCTACAGCCTCTCCGCCGAGGTCCTGACGCCGTTCCCGATCCGCGGGATCGATCCGGACGAGGCGATCCGGTTCGTCCCCGCGCTCCGCGACGACCCGCGCGAGGCGGCGGCGTTCCGGGAGGGGAGGTCGATGATCCTCTCCGAGTTCCTCGCCGACAACCACGGGTACGCGCTCGGCGACCGGGTGTCGCTCTCGACCTACGCGGGCGCGGTTCCGGTGCGGGTGGCGGCGATCGACGACACGTTCGGGTACTGGCCGGACGACCGGAACTTCGCGCTCCTCGCGCTGCCGACCTTCCGCGACGTCTTCTGCGTCGACGACGCGCAGGGGGGGCAGTACGTCCTCCACGTCGGCGACGGCGACGACGCGGGCGCCGTCCGCGACGCCGCCGTCGGCGCGCTGCCGCAGGGGGAGGTCCTCCGCGCGCGCACGGCGGACGAGATCCGCGCCTTCTACCGCGCCGACATGAACCGCGACTTCTGGATCTTCCAGGTGATCCTGATCCTGACCGGCCTGCTCGCGTTCGTCGGTCTCTGGAACTCGCTCACCGTCGCGCTGCTCGAACGCCGCCGCGAGATCGGTCTCCTCCGGACGCTCGGCTTCACCCCGGGCCAGCTCACCGGGATGCTCGCCGCCGAGTCGGCCGCGCTCGGCCTCGTCGGCGGCGCGCTCGCCCTCGCCGCGGGCGTCCCGATCTCGGGGACGCTCGTCGAGGCGATCCGCGTGATCAGCCGCCTCGACGTCCGCTACGTCGCCACCGCGCTCGAGGTCGCGGCGGTGCCGGCGGCGGCGGTGGTGCTGGCGCTGATCGCGACGGTCCCGCCGGCGCTGCGGGTGAAGAGCCTCGTCGTCGCGTCGGCGACGCGCATGGAGTAGGACCGCTGCGCGGGCTTGGAACGCGTTCGGGAAAGGTCTCCGCGATCGCCACGGCGTGGGACGGAGAAGGGACAAGCTCTCCGACCCGCTCACGTCCTCGCGCGATGCGCCCGGCGTGGTCTCCGCGAAGTTTCGAGTCGCGCTGCGGGGTCGCTCTCGGAGCCTCGTCCCTTCTCCGTCCCCCGCCTCGCCCGCTTCGGACTTCCTCACCCGATTCCGGGGTAGGAAGGGGGAGTCCGGTCGGGGACCCATGGGATGGGCGAGCCTCGAGGCCCGGCGTCGACGTCCGTCCTCCGCGTCAGCGCCCTCTCCCTTGCTCTCGTTGCTCTCCCCTGCTCTCCCTTGCTCCCCCTCGCTCCCCCTCAACGTTCCGGGGGCTCGTCGCGCCAGCGACGAGCCCCCGGATCTTCGTGTGGTGCCGAAGGGGGGATTTGAACCCCCACTCCCTTGACGGGAACTAGAACCTGAATCTAGCGCGTCTGCCAATTCCGCCACTTCGGCCGAAGCGCAGCACTCTAGTCCGGGCGGGAGTCGGGTTCAAGAGCCCGGGCGGTAGCGGGCGTGGCAGGCGTCGCAGCGGTCGAGGACGGCCTCGAAGCTGCGGGTCGCCTCTTGGAGGGAGCCGGACTCGAGGGCGTCGACGAGGCGGGCGGCGGCGTCGCGGAGGTCGGCCTCGAGGGCGCGGAACTCGGTCGGCGCCTCGCGGCCGGGGGCGATCCGGAGGGTCGACAGGCGGTAGGCGGGGGAGACGGCGTCGAGGAGGCGGCCGCGGTCGAGGCGGCGGGCGACGTCGGCGGCGTCCTCGCGGACGGCGTGCATCGCGGCGCCGGCGTCGAACGGGAGCGGGTCGCCCGCGGAGCGGCACGCGGTCGAGACGACGAGGGCGAGCAGCGGCGGCGCCGCGAGGGCGAACGCGGCGGTCTGGCGGGTCGTCGTCGGTTTCCGAGCGGGGGGATTCATCGCGCGATCGCGGGGGAGGGTACCATCCGGGGATGGCGCGCGGCGGCAAGACCAAGGGCGGGGGGGCGAAGTCCGAGGCGGACGACCTCCGGGTGATCGCCACCAACCGGAAGGCGCGGCACGAGTACGAGCTGCTCGAGACGTTCGAGGCCGGCGTGTCGCTCGTCGGGACCGAGGTGAAGGCGCTGCGGGACGGGCGGTGCGACCTCTCGACCGCGTACGCGGCGATCGAGGGGGACGAGGTCTGGATCAAGGGGCTGGAGATCGGCGAGTACGAGTACGGCAACCGCCAGAACCACGAGCCGCGGCGGAAGCGGAAGCTCCTGCTCCACCGCCGGGAGATCCGGAAGCTCCAGGCGAAGACCCGCGAGCGCGGCTTCACGGTCGTGGCGCTCCGGCTCTATTTCCGGAAGGCGCGGGTGAAGGTCGAGATCGCGCTGGCGCGCGGGCGGAAGCTCCACGACCGCCGGGACGCCAAGGCGAAGCGAGAGGCGCAGCGCGACATCGCCCGGGCGCTCGGTCGCCGGGGCTGAGACGTCTCCCCACCCGATCGGGGGTGGGACGCGGGCGGTGCCGATGGCTAGAATGGGGCCCGCGGGGGCGATCTGGTTTCGACCGGGTGGTTTCCGTCGCTTGGACTGCGTGTCGGGGATTCTCCGGCGGCCCCGTCAACAACCGGAGAAAACTAGTAACTGCGGACAACACCGCTTACTCCCTCGCCGCCTAACTAGGTCGGTGACGCCGCGGGAGACCTCGCCCTCGGGGCTCCCGCGGTGACACAATGAGGGCTGGCGCGTTCGGGTCTCCCGGGCTCGGCGCGTGAGAAAAAACCGGGATGGCGCGCGGGATGTCCGTCGACCGGCTGCCCGCGCGCGAGATCAACCCGGTCGACTACGCACGTAGACGTTCCTGTGGCGGCACCTCGGGACGCGGGTTCGATTCCCGCCGCCTCCACCACTCCCTTCCGACGGGGCGCGAGCGATCGGCTCGCGCCCCGTCGCGTCGTCCCTGCCGCGCCGGTGGCCCTCCCGGGCGCCGGTCCCCCGGACCTCTTTTCCGGATTGCCGCGCCGTCGGTGCGGACTATCATTCGGCGCATCGTCGACCCGACGATCGGGGGGGCTTCGCACCGCGGTTCCAGGCCGGTTCGCAGAGAGCGCGCCCGTCCGCGCGGACCGGCGGGACCGCGCGCGGGTGCGCCGCGTCCGCCGCCGCCCCCCGGATCGCCGCCGCCCTGGTCGCAGAGGACGTCCGCTTGACCGTTTCCACCCACGTGCTCGACGCGCCGCTCGACTACGACGGCTCCCAGCTCGCGTCCCTCTTCGCGTACCGGACGTGCGGGATCGCCGGGGACTCGGCGGTCGCGTTCCGGGGGGCGTGCCGGGTGACCGACGAGACGATGGTCGATGTCGAGGACCGGCGCGCCGGGGCGCGGATCGCGGCGGACGACATGCTCCACGTGGTGGCCGAGGCGTTCGACGAGCGGCTGCCGGCGATGGTGCTGCGGCAGCGCCTGTTCGGGCGGCTGGCGGCCGACCTCGTCGCCGAGCGGTCGGGGACCCCGGTCCGGGTCGCCGGGGACGACCTGTTCGTGGGGGACGGGAAGCTGTCGATCTCGGTGGCGACCGCCTCGCCGGTCTCCGCGCTGTTCCACTTCGGGCTGAACCTGTCGAACGACGGGACCCCGGTCGAGACCGCGGCGCTGGGGGACCTCGGCGTCGAGTGGCGGCCGTTCGCGGACGAGCTGCTGGCCCGCTGGGCCGCCGAGTGCGCGGACGTCCGGTTCGCGGCGGCGAAGGTGCGGTGGGTGCGATGACGGACGCCGCGCCGCCGCTCTGGAAGCGCCTCCTCCCGCTCGCGAAGATCGCGATCGCGGCGGGGCTGATCGCGCTGATCGTCTGGCTCGTCCCGGTGACCGACCAGATCGCGCTCCCCGGCCCGACGAAGGCGGACGACCGGAAGGTCGCCGGGCGCATCCTCGACCGCGACGGCCTCGAGGCGACCTTCGAGTCGGAGGAGGGGGAGGTCCTGGTCCTCACGCTCGCCGCCGAGAGCGGGGCGGAGGAGAACGCGATCGTCTCGATCCGCCGCCCCGACGGGGAGGTCGAGGCGCCGCCGTCGCGCGGGACGGTGCGGCCGCGGCTGAACAAGGGGATCCTGACCGTCGTGCGGAACGCGCGGCTCGACCTGCTGCTCCTCGCGGTCGGTCTGATCATCGCCGGCTCGCTCCTCGCGATCTACCGCTGGACGCTCCTCCTGCGCGCCGCCGACGTCGCGACCGGCCTCTGGCGCGCCGTGTCGCTCACGTTCATCGGGCTCTTCTTCAACACCGTGATGCCGGGGCTGACCGGCGGCGACCTGGTCAAGGCGGTCTACATCGCGCGCGACCACCGGACGAAGAAGACCGAGGCGATCATCACGGTCCTGCTCGACCGCGTGCTCGGGATCACCGGGCTGGCGCTGGTCGCGGGGCTGATCATCCCGCTGCGGTTCGAGGAGTACGCGACGGTGGCGCCGTGGATCTACGGCTTCCTCTTCACCCTCGTGGTGCTCGGCTGCGTCTTCTTCTCGCGCCGGATCCGGAGCGCGGTGCGGCTCGACGAGATCCTGAAGCGGCTCCCGCTCCAGGAGTTCATCCTGAAGATCAACCAGGCGGTCTTCCTCTACCGCTACCGGAAGCCGACCGTCGTCGCGGCGCTCGGGCTGTCGATGCTCGTCCACCTGATCATCATCACCGGGATCGGGGTGATCGGGCGGGGGATCGGTCTGGACGTCCCGATGCAGTCGTACTACGCGATCATGCCGATCGTGCTGATCGTGATGGCGCTCCCGATCTCCCCCGGCGGGCTCGGGACCGGCGAGGCGGCGGCGATCTACTTCTGGGCCCCGCAGGGCGTCTCCGCGTCCGAGGCGTTCTCGCTCCTGCTGGTCTACCGCATGGCGCAGATCGCGGTCTCGCTGATCGGCGGCGTCTTCCTCGCGTTCCAGAAGGAGCGGGTCACGTCGCAGGAGATGGAGCGGTTCACGGGGGACGCGCCGCCGGAAGCCGAGTCGAAGCGAGACGCCACCGCGCCTTGACCCCTCCCGGGGCACCGGTCAGAATCGACGTCTTCGGCCCGTCCTGGAGAGGAGCCCCCGCATGTCCCTGCTCGTCGTCGGAACCGTGGCGTTCGACAGCGTCGAGACCCCGTTCGGCAAGGTCGACCGCGTCCTCGGCGGCTCGGCGACCTACTTCTCGTACTCGGCGTCGTTCTTCTGCCCGGTCCGGCTGGTCTCGGTGATCGGGTCCGACTTCCCGGAGGAGCACCTCTCGATGCTCCGCGCCCGCGGGGTCGACGTCGAGGGGCTGAGCCGCCTCGACGGCGACACGTTCTCCTGGAGCGGCCGGTACGAGGGGGACATGAACGAGGCGGAGACGCTCGACGTGGCGCTGAACGTCTACGGGGACTACCTGCCGCGCCTCCCGGCGTCGTACCGCGACAGCAAGTACGTCTTCCTCGCGAACGGTTCGCCCGAGTCGCAGATGAGCGTGCTCGACCAGGTCGAGAAGCCGTCGCTCGTCGTCGCCGACACGATGAACCACTGGATCACGACCGCGCTCGACGGGCTGAAGGAGCTGTTGAAGCGGATCGACGTGCTCGTCCTGAACGAGGGTGAGGCGAAGATGCTCTCCGGCGAGCAGAACCTCGTCGCCGCCGGCGAGCGGATCCTCACGATGGGGCCGCGCCTCGTGATCGTGAAGAAGGGGGAGTACGGCTCGTTCATGCTCTCGCGCGACGGCGCCCGGTTCGCCATCCCGGCGTTCCCGGTGAACCAGGTGAAGGACCCGACCGGCGCCGGCGACTCGTTCGCGGGCGG
>JAUIEL010000280.1 GCA_030428825.1 bacterium | reverse complement strand
GGACCCGGTGAATCCGGATCCGCCGCCCAGGAGGAAGTCCTCGGAGTCGAGCGCGATCAGCGCCCGTCGTCGTGCCCCTCGCCCTCGCCGTGGTCGTGCCCCTCGTGCTCGTCGCCGCCCGCGGCCTCCTGCGCCTCGAGCGCCTGCTCGAGCTGCCGGATGATCCGCGAGATCGGCGCCGCCAGCTCGGGGTCGCCGTCCTCCAGCGACTCGGCGCGCTCGAGCGCGGCGATCGCCTCCGCCAGCTTCTGCTGACGGACGAGGCCGAACCCCATGAAGTAGAGCGCCTTCTGGACCGCGACGTCGTTCCCGTCGTGCGCGGTCGCCTGCTCTTCCATCGCCGTCACGAGCTTCTCCCACTCGCCGGCGCCGGCGAGCTCGTTCGCCTTCCCCTCGATCTCCATCGCGACCTTCCGACCGACGTACTTCGACTTCAGGCCGGCCTCGTCCTCCGGGTCGTTCGCGATGATCGCGTCGACCTCGTCCGCGTAGCAGCCGAACACGATGCCGTCCGAGAACGACGAGATCGCCTCGTCGAGGAGCTTCGCCTTCTCGACGCCGCTCGCCGACGCCGCCGCCGCCAGCGCGTCGTCCCGCTCGACCTTCTTCGTCTTCAGCTCTCCGAGGTGCTCGAGGTACGCCTCGGGCCCGCCCTGCTGGTATCCGGTCTGCGCGTACGGGCGCCCCTCGGCGTCCGTCAGGAAGATGGTCGGGAACCCCTGGACCGCGTACGTCTTCTGCAACTCCTCGTTCTGCTCCCGCACCTCGTCGGTGACCAGGGTCTGGTCCCGCGGATAGTCGAGCATGACGAGCACGAAGTCGTCGTGGATGACGCTCTTGAAGGCGTCCTTCTGGAACACCTCCTTGTCGAGCTTGATGCACCAGCCGCACCAGTCGGAGCCGGTGAAGTCGATCAGGAGGTCCTTCCCCTCCTGGGCCGCCTGGGCCTTGGCGGCCGCGAAATCCTGCGTCCAGCCTTCTCCACCGGCGAACGCGGGCGTCACGAGAGCGAGGGAGACGCCGGTCGCGAGGGCCAGAGTCTGGGCAATACGCATGGATCCACTCCTGAGAAGTCGTTGAAGTCGCCGGGAGGCGCGACCGGATCGTACGAGGGGCGGGCACTCGGGTGCCCCGAAAACCTCTCTCGGCTCCGATTCCGACCGGGACGGGCCCGGCCCGCCGCCGAAACCGGAGTCCCCGATCGGCGCCGCCGCGGACGCTCCGCCGCTCGGAGCGTCCAACGGTGCATGGACCTTCGAGGGCCCCGTCTTCAAGGGGTACCGGGGTGACGGGGGGTGACGGGGGTCGCGTCCCGTCGAAGACGGCGTTCGCGGGGGCGACGGACCCTCGCGGCGACCGCACGCCTGTCGCGGACCGCTACTTCCCGTTCCGCCCGGAGTCCCCGTCCCGCATCCGCTGGGCGCGACGCTTCTTCGCGTCCTCGAGCTCGTCGTCGCCGATGTACCCGAGCGCGCGGAGGCTCTCGAGCGTCGCGACGTCGAGGTCGGCGTAGTCGATCTTCCCGCCGCCGTGGGCGGCGTCGACGACCGCCTGCGAGTACGACGCCAGCGTGTCGCGGAAGTGGACGTCGCGCTTCGCGTCCCGCCCCCCGAACAGGTTCTCCTTCTCCCCCGGATCGACGCGCAGGTCGTAGCGCTCGTACGCCGCCTTGTCGTTGAACTTCATCGAACGGTTCCGGATGACCTTCTGGTCGGCCGTTCGGAGCGCCTCGAAGTCGTACGACTGCAGCCGCAGCTCGGAGTAGACGTAGTCGAAGCCGCGCGCCCGTTCCTCCCCCTCGATCACCGGCCGCAGGTCGAACCCCTGCCAGTCCGACGGCTTCGGGATGCGCGCCGCCTCGGCGATCGACGGCGCGACGTCGACGAGGCTGACCGGCGTCTGGATCCGCCGCCCCTCCCGCTGGCCGGCGTAGCGCACGATCAGCGGGACGTGGGTCTGCTCCTCGTACAGGTCGCGGCCGTGCGCGCGGAAGGCGTGGTCCCAGAGCCCCTCGCCGTGGTCCGCGGTCAGCACGAACATCACGTCGTCGAGCGAACCGCGCGCGCGCTGGAGCCCCTGGATCAGGCGGCCGACCCACATGTCGCAGTACTTCACCTCGCTCTCGTACAGCCACTCGATCCGCGCGATGTCCTCGGCGGTCGGCTCGAGGGCGTCCATGTCGCGGAGCTGCGTGCGCGACCCGTCGAACCGGCCGGGCGGTTCGGGCCGGTCCATCAGCTCGGGGTGCGGCAGGTACGGGTCGTGCGGGTCGACGTAATGCACGAACAGGAAGACCGGAGCGTCCGCGCGCGGGCGACGCTCGAGCCAGGTCTCGTACGTCTCGAGGGCGTAGTTCGTGACGGCTTCGGCGTCATGCACCAGGAAGTCGTTCGGGTAGCCGGTCCGCGTCCGGTGCGGCGGCATCGTGTACTTCTGGAACCCCTGCCGGAACCCGAACTTCGTCGAGACGTTCCCGTTCGCGTAGACCCCGAGGCAGTCGTAGCCGCCGGCCGTGTCGAGCAGTTCGGCCAGGGTGAGGTTGTCCTCGGTGAGGAGGTCGCCGCGGCCGAGCACCTGCAGCGAGCCCGGGTAGCGCGAGGTGAACATCGACGCGACCGACGACTTCGTCCAGGACGACGTGGCGACGGCGTTCTCGAACACGACGCTCGCCTCGGCGAACCGGTCGATCACCGGGGTCAGTCCGCGGTCGTCCCCGTAGCAGCCGAGGTGATCGGCCCGCAGGGTGTCGATCACGATGAACAGGACCAGCGACGGACGAGGGGCGAAGTCGATCGGGTTCGACTTGACGGCGTCCGCGAACGGCGGGCGAAGGACGTCGTCGCCCCGGGACATCTCGGGCGAGGCGCCCGTGCTCGTCGGGGCCTCCGAACGGTCCCGACAGCCCGGGAGGGCGGCCGCGAGCGCGAGCCCCAGGGCGACCACGCCGGTGCGATTCAAGGTGTCCACGCGCGCGAGTCCTTCGATCATGGATCACGGGCCCCGTTCGACGAGGCGAGGGGGGTCACGGTCCGAGTATATCCTCGTCCGTCCGCGCCGCGCATCCATCGGCCGATCCGGCGCGAATCGACGAATTCCGGCGCCCCCGGATCGACCGAGGCACCCTATCGTTCCTCTCCCCCCCGGACGAAGGAACCCCGCCCATGTCGAACCGCCTCCTGACCGCCCTCCTCCTGACCGGCGCCGTCTCCGCCGCCGCCGCGGAGACGATCCCGCTCCGCCTCGAGGTTCCGATCGACGTCCCGCTGCGGATCGACCTGACCCAGGAGATCTCCCTCGACGTCACCGCGCAGGTCGGCGCCGAGACCGTCTCGACGTCGTTCGGGGGCGAGGTCGACGCCGAGCTGCTCGACGTCTATCGGACCCTCTCGGACACCGAGGAATCCGGCGCCCGGACGGTCCTGAAGTGGTGGCGCTCGTCGAACGGCACGATCGAGGACCCGCCGATCACGGGAGCGGTCTTCCTCGTCTCCGTCGACGAGGAGGGCCTGACCGAGATCTCCATCGACGGCGACCGCACGATCCCCCGGAGCGTCTTGAACCAGCAGCTGAACCTCTCGCCGTCCCTCTGGGCCTGGGCCGCGTTCCCGGACGAGGCGGAGGTCGGGTCGTCCCTCGCGCTCGACCTGAAGCCGCTCGCGGCGCTCGTGTTCGGCGAGGAGTTCGAGTTCGACGAGGCGGCGGCCGACGTGACGTTCGACGCGTACGACGCGGAGACGCGACGGGCGACGTTCTCCGGCGCGGTCCGCGCGGCCGGGAACTCGCTCGACGAGGAGGCCCCCGGGCGCGCGGAGTTCACGGGGCCGATCACCCTGGTCACCGACCTCGGCGAGAACCGGATCCACGAGCTCCGGTTCGACGGCGAGGTGGCGGTCGAAGGGGAGCAGGGCGGCGTGTCGTTCACCGGGCAGGGGCGCCTGAAGAGCGGCATCCGCACGCACCTCGCCCCCGACGGCTTCGAGGCTCCGACGCCGCGCCACCGGACCGCGGTCCGCAAGTCCGAGCCGATCGGGCTCGAACTCGCCCTCCCCTCGTACTACGGAGAGATGCGGAGCACGCCGGAGTCGTTCGAGCTCCTCCGCACCATCGACGAGTCCGACGGGCAGGCGATCGTGAACGTGCAGGTGATCGAGGCGAGCAGCGCGAACCCGAAGGCGTTCTTCGACGCCCTCGGGGAGCAGCTGAAGAAGGACGACCCGACGATGCGACTGAAGGGCGTCCGCTCCCCGCTCGGGAACGGCAAGGCGATGGTCGTCGAGAAGGAGGAGGGCGGGCGCTCGTTCTACATCCGGACCGAGTTCTATCCGTGGCGAGGGAAGTGGGTCGCGTACAAGCTGTCCGGGGACGCCGCGGCGTGCGAGCACGCGCTCCCCGAGTACGTGAAGGCGCGGAAGAGCCTGAGGGGATCGCGCTGACCGGACCGGCTCAGCGCTCGACGACGCGCCCGTACGTCTCCGGGCGCCGGTGCCCGACCCGATCGATCTCGTACCCGCCCTTCACGTGGACCACCCGGTTCGCGTCGGCGGCGGCGGGATCGATCTCGGCGCTGACGATCGCCGGTTCGGTGCCGGCCCGCGCCAACGTCCGCCCGTCGAAGTCGACGATCCTCGACTCCCCCCGGAACGTGAAGCCCGCTTCCTCTCCGGCCCGATCGGCCACGACGAGGTGGACGTGGTTCTCCTGGGCCCGGACCGGCGGCGCGTGGACACACGACACCTCCGCCGCGATCGGCCAGTTCGTCGCCACGCAGACGACCTGCGCCCCGTCGAGCTTCAGCGATCGGCACGCCTCGGGAAACGAGAGGTCGTAGCAGATCAGCAAGCCGAGCCGACCGATCGGCGTGTCGAACACCGGGTAGCCGAGATCGCCCGGGTCGACGAAACGGTCGACGCCGATGAACGGGACGTGGTTCTTCCGGTAGACGCCGATCAGCCCGGTCGGACCGATCAGCGCCGCGGCGTTGAACAGCCGGTCGCCGGACCGCTCGAGCATCCCGAGGACGACGTGACGCCCGGTCCGCGCGCACGCGACGGCCACGACCTCGGTCGCCGGCCCCGGCACCTCCTGCGCCACCTCCCACGCCGCCTCACGCGACTCGAACCCGTAGCCGGTGACGGCGCACTCGGGGAAGACGACGAGGTCCGCCTCGGCCGCGCCGATCGCGGTGAGGATCCCCTCGAGGTTGGCGGCGGGTGCGCCGAGTTTCGGGTCGGACTGGACGGCGGCGGCGATCATGCGGTTCGGTCTCCTCCGTCTCGCTCGGTCGCCGGCGCGGTCGGGAGCGGGGCGGCGCGCGCACGGTACTCCCGCCGCCGACCGGGCGTCAACGACGGCGAGACGGTCACGGCCCGCCGAGCGGGGCGCCGACCGTGGTGCCGATCCGAACCGACCTCAGCTCGGGGAGCGTGAACCGGACCGGGCCGCCGGATCCGAGGCTCGTCGAGAAGTCGCGGCTCGCCCCGAGCTTCGACGACGTCGCCCGGACCTCGACCACTCCCCTCTTCCGGCCGGCGAACAGCCGCGCCGCCGCGGCGTGGAGCCGCTCGACCTCCTTCGCCAGGGCGGGGAGGTCCTCCAGGCTCGCGGTCTCGAGCAACGCCTCGCGCGCGGCGTCCCGCTCCTGCGCGTCCCGCGACACGAGGCGGCGGAGGTCGGCGTCGACCCGACCCTGCAGCGCCGCCACGAAGCCGGCCGGCAGGCGCGTCCTCGCCCAACGTCCGTCGACCCGCACGAACCCGAGCACCCGCCGGGCGACCGCGTGGTCCGCGTCGAGGCGCAGGGCCGCCCTCGCCTGCTCCTCGGCCCGCGCCCGGTGCCCCCGCGCGTCGCACCAGGCGGCGAGCTTCGCGTGGTCGTCGGCGGTCTTCCTCGGCGCCTCGCGCGCGTCGTCGGCCGGTCCGGCCAGCGTCAGGATCGTCAGGAGGAGCGCACGCTCGATCGTCATGCCCCCGATACGGTCTCGGGCCTCGCGCGGTAACCGGATACGGTCGACCTACTCGAGCGGGAAGTCGAGCGCCTCGGCGAGGAACGCCGCCACGTCGACCCACTCCGCGATCGCCCGGGAGGTCGACGTCCCGGCGCCGTGCCCGGCCCGGCTCGTCACGCGCAACAGGACCGGCGCCTCGCCGGACTGCGCCTCCTGCAGGGCGGCCGCGAACTTGAAGCTGTGGCTCGGCGGGACGCGCTCGTCGTGATCGGCCGTCGTCAGCAGCGTCGCCGGGTACGCGGTGCCGGCGCGGACGCGGTGGAGCGGCGAGTAGCGCCGCAGCGCCTCGAACTGCGTCCGGTCCTCGGACGATCCGTACTCGTTCCGCCACGTCCGCCCCATCGGGAAGCGGTCGTACCGGAGCATGTCGAACAGTCCGACCCGCGCGACGCACGCGCCGAACAGCTCCGGGCGTTGGGTCAGGCACGCCCCGACCAGCAGCCCGCCGTTCGACCGCCCGCCGATCGAGAGCCGGCGCGGCGTCGTCCATCCGTCCTCGACCAGCCGCTCGGCCGCGGCGACGAAGTCGTCGAAGACGTTCTGCTTCCGCTCGCGCATCCCCTCCCAGTGCCAGACGATCCCGTACTCGCCGCCGCCGCGGACGTTCGCCAGCGCGTAGACGCCGCCGCGCTCCATCCACTCGAGCATCACCGGCGAGTACGCCGGCGTCTGCGCGGCGTAGAACCCCCCGTAGCCGTAGAGGTGCACCGGCCGCTCGCCGTCCGGCGTCACGTCGGCGCGACGGGTGACGAACATCGGCACGCGGGTGCCGTCGCGCGACGCGAAGAAGACCTGCTCGGTGACGAACCGGTCCGGATCGAACGGGACCGCGGGCGTGAAGAGCGGCTCGAGCCCCCCGTCCTCGACGTCGAGCCGCAGCACCTCCGGCGGGCGCGCGAACGACTCGAACTCGAGGAACGCCTCGGTCGTGTCGTCCTCGCCGGCGATCGCGCCGACCGTCCCCGTCGCCGGGAGCGCGACCTCGCGCTCGACGTTCCCCTCGTCGTCGACGACGCGGAGGACGCTCGCCGCGTCCCGGAGGTAACGGCAGACGAACCGGCCGCCGATCCGACGCACGCTCTCCAACGGGAGCTCCCCCTCCTCGATCACCGTCTCGCCGCGGCCGCCGCGCGTCGCGTCGCCGCGGTCGATCGCGACGACCTTCCAGCGGGCGGCGCCGCCGTCGTTCGTCCAGAACCAGAACCGGTCGCCTCGGTTCCCGACGTACCGGAACTGAGAGACGTTCCCCTTCACGAGCCGCTCCGGCGCCGCGTCGAGCGCGTCGACCGGGACGAGGAACACCTCGTTGACCCCGCTCCGCGAGTCGAACGCGTCGACGACCACGAACCGGCCGGTCGCGTCGACGGCGGCCCGGACGTACAGCCACGGCCGGTCGCTCGTGTCGAACACCAGCACGTCGTCCGCCGGGTCGGTCCCGAGCGCGTGGTAGTGGAGCAACGAGAAGACGGTCGCCTCGCCCGCCCCTTCGGGGACCCGGGTGTAGAAGAAGCCGGCCTCGTCCCGCCGCCAGCACGACGGCACGAACGATCCGCGGGAGATCCGCTCGTCGAGGTCGACGCCGGCGTCGAGGTCGCGGACCCGCCACTCCCACCAGTCCGACCCGGCGACCGCGCGCGCGTACGCGACGTACCGGCCGCTCGGCGAGAGTGACCACGACGCGAGGGAGACCGACCCGTCGTCCGACCAGTCGGCGGCGTCGAGGACGGTCCGCACCGCGCCGGTCTCCTCGTCGAGCACGCGGATCGAGTCCTGCTCGGCGAGACCGGCGTTGTAGGCGTGGAAGAGGCGCCGTCCGACCCGGGTCGGGACGGTGAACCGCTCGATCCCCCAGAGCGACTCGAGGCGCCCGCGCAGCGCCGCGCGCCCCGGCACCGCGGCGAGCCGACGACGGGTCCGCGCGTCCTGCGCCGCGACCCAGGCGACGGTCTCCGGCGCCTCGAGGTCCTCGAGCGGGCGGAACGGGTCGGGGACCTCGACGCCGTGGTACTCGTCGACGTGCTCGCTCCGCGGCGCGAGCGGGAGGGCCGGCGGGTCGGCGGTCCCGGCCCCGGGGAGCGCGAGGAGGGTCGGGATCGCGATCTTCGCCCAGGGGAGGAGCATCGCCGACCAGCATAGCCGTCGCGGCGGTCGCGGCGCTGCGCGGGGCTGGGTCGCTGCGCGGGCGGGTGACACCGCTGCGCGGGGCGGTCGCGGCGCTGCGCGGGGCGGTCGCGGCGCTGCGCGGGGCTTGGGTCGCTGCGCGGGCTGGTGACACCGCTGCGCGGGGCAGGGGGCACTGCGCGTGGTGCGATGGGCCGCTTCGCGGGGGTCCGCTGCGCGCGGGGCGGTGAACGGGGATTCGGCCGCGGGGCGTTCGGGGGCC
>JAUIEL010000279.1 GCA_030428825.1 bacterium | reverse complement strand
ATCGAGCCGGAGGACGACCCGGACGGGACGCGGTTCGGTCGCGACGGTGTCCCGCCGCTCCCGGCGCCGGTGCGGCGACGGCTCGCGGCGGCGCGCCGGGTGACGGTCTGTGCCGTCGGTCCGCTCGCGGCGGCGGCGTTCGAGCGGATCGAAGGGGAGGACGGGCGGCCGCTCGCGGCGGCGGTCGCGCTCGACTTCGCGCCGTCGCTCCCCGCCGCGGCGGCCCTGGCCGACCGGGCGCGCGCCCGCGCGGGGCGGTCGGCGTCGCTCGGCCCGTCCGCTCCGTGGGCGGCGTTGGTGAGCGGGCCGGTCCCTTCCCCCGCGGCGGCGGACCGGTGGGGGACGGTGCGCGACGTCCCGTTGGTCGATCTCCCCTGGGACGAGGCGTTGGAGGCGTACCCGGCCGACCGCGTCGCGGCCGCCACCGGCGCCGCGGCGACGGGGGACGCGATCGCGCGGCTCGGCGGCGCGCCGGTGCTCCAGGTGTTCGCGCACGGCGTGGTCGACGACGCTCCCGTCCGGCCGGCGACGCTCGTCCTCGCGCCGTCGGACCCCGGCGACGACGGCCTCTTCTCCTGCGCGGACGCCGAGCGGCCGCGGGACGCGCAGCTCGTCTTCCTCGGTTCGTGCGCGGCGTCGGCCGGGCCGTACCGTGGCGGCGACGAGGCCGCCGCCGACCTCGCGGGCGCCTTCCTCGCCGGCGGGGCCGCGGTCGTCGTGGCGTCGGACGCGCGGATCGACGGTCACGACGCGCTCGACGTGGCGCGGCGCTTCCACCGACACCTCGCGGAGGGGGAGTCGCCGGCCGAGGCGCTGCGGTTGGCGCGGGTCGAGCGGGAGGGGGCTCCGTTCGACGGACTGCGGGTCGTCGGCGCGGGGCAGGTGCCGGTCTTCGCCGCCTCCGTCGCGCGCGCGCCGCCGGGGCGGACCCGCGCGATCGTCGTCGGCGCCGTCCTCGGCCTCGTCGTCCTGTCGCTCTTCGTCCTCGGCCGCCCCGTCCGCTGAGCTCGGCGGTCCGATCAGTCGCCGCCGCCCGATCCGCCGGTGCCGCCGCCGCCCGGGGGAGGCTCCTCCTCGCCGCCGTTCGGTCGCGTCACCGGGCCGTTGACCGGCACGGGGTCGCCGCCGTCCGTCGGTTCGACCGTGAAGCCGAACGTGAGCGCCGACCAGGCGGCCACCTCGTCGCCGGCCGCGATCTCGACCTGTCGGACGACGACGATGTAGTCGACGGTCTCCTCCGGATCCCGCACGAGCGAGGTGACCAGCGCGCCGCCCTGCGTCGACGTCGAGTCGGCGTCGACCTCGACCGGGAACAGCGGCCCCTCGTCCGGGAGGGGGACGCGATAGAGCGTCCAGTCGAGCGACGTCGCGTTCGCCTCGATCGTGGTCGGGGCGGAGACGGTCCAGCTGATGTCGACGCACTCGGCGGTCGCGCCCGAGAGGGTGAATCCGTTCAGGGTCACGGCCGGCCGCCACGCGGTCTCGTCGATCAGCTGGTTCCGGATCACGCGGAAGACGCCGGACGCGGCGTCGTGGACGAACAGCGCGTCGTCGGCGTCCCCGTCGGTGTCGAGCGGGACCAGCGTCGCCGCGCGGGACGCGCTCGTCGTCCCGTTCGGCTGCTGGGCGCCGTCGACCGTCACGATCAGGAGGTTCGACGCGAAGTTGTGGATCGAATACGCGGGCGACGAGCCGGTGTGCCGGAAGACGACCAGCTCGGAGGCGTTCCGGCAGCTCCCCACGAGGTCGGTCGGCGCGCCCGGCACGAACGTGACCGGGGCGACGCTCACGAAGTCGAGGATGTCGCCGAGGAGGAGCGACGAGTCGATCGTCGTGCCGCCGATGTGGACGAACTGGCAGCCCGACGACGGGAGGGTGGTGAGCGCCGAGAGGAGCTCGGCGCCGGACGGCGTCGGGACCGGGCGGAGCTCGCGGTACGTCGCGGCCGGGAAGGCGGTCGGCGTGTCGTCCCCCGTCGCGTCGTACAGGGTGACGCCGGCGTCGTCGGCGATCGCGATCGCGTCGACCCCGTTCCCGGCGAGGTCGACGAGCGCGAGCGCGTCCCCGGCCTTGGGGGTCGCCCAGCTGTGCGTCGCCGCGACGCTCCCGACGTTCGGGCGGACGCCGACCGTCGATCCGTTCGTCCCGACCGCGTCGAGCTTCCCGTCCCCGTCGACGTCCCCGACCCGGACGAACGCGGCGTCCACCCACACGCCGGAGCCCTCGACGACGGTCGTCACGAGGCCTCCGACCGCGTCGTCGTGGTGGATCCGGAGGAGCCCTTCCCCGCCGACCGCCAGCACCGCGTCCCGGCCGTTCGGCGCCCCGCCGGGCCAGAGCGCGAGGTCGTTCACCGCCCCCTCCGCCGCCTCGAAATACCCGAGGGTCTCGACGTCCCGCACGAGGTGCGGCGTCCCGCCGACGAGGACCATCACGTCCGGAACGGCGTTGTCGTCGAACCGTCCCGCGACCGCTCTCCCCTCCCCCCCGTCCGGCGCCCAGTAGTCGTGCGTCGGCAGCGCCGCCGGCGGGTACGGCGGGCAACCCGTCGCGAGGGAGGACGGCGAGAGGAGCGCGAGCAGGGCGACGGAGAGAGGGACCTTCGACATGGGACGACCTCGGGCGCGAGTCAGGGGGCGGTGAGGAGAGCGGACGCACGGCCGGGGCGTTACGGGGAAAGCAGGGGAAAGCAGGGGAGCGCCGGGGAGAGGGCGCTGACGCGGAGGATCGGCGCGAGCGTCCGATCCGCGAGCGCGAACGTCCGGATTCGGTGACGTTCGGCGAGGTGGCAGCCGCGCAGCGACTAGGACAGATCGACGGGGATCTCGATGTCCGGGTGGAGCGACTTGTGGACGGGGCAGGTGAGGGCGGCGCGCTCGAGGAGCTTCCGCTGGTCGTCCGTCACGTTCTCCGGGAGGCGGATGGTGACCGGGAGGCGGCCGATGCGGCGGACCGGCTCGTTCACCATCTCCTTCACCACGGTGACCGTGGTCCCCTCGAGGTCGAGGTCGTGGCGCCGGGCGACGATCCCCATGATCGTCAGCATGCACGTGCCGAGGGCGGTCGCGACCAGGTCGGTCGGAGAGAACGACTCTCCCTTCCCCTGGTTGTCGACGGGGGCGTCGGTCGAGACGACGGACCCGGACGGGCCGTGGGACGCCTCGCAGCGGAGTTCTCCGCGATAGACGACCGAGATCTCGACCACGGTCGGCCGCTCAGCGCTTGATCTTGTGGAGGGTGTGCTTGCGCAGGCGCTTGCTGTACTTCTTCAGCCCCGCGCCGGCGCCCTTGAACTTCTCGGGGAGCCCGCCCTGGACGTTCATCTGGGTGCGATAGTTCAGGTCTCCGGTCTCCGTGCACTGGAGCCAGACCCACTCGCGCTTCCCTTTCGACTTCTTGGCCATCGGGGCCTCCTGCACGCCGGGGACACCGGCCGTTTTCGAGAACCGGGCAGATTACGGCGGGCGCCGGGAGACGTCAAGCCCGGGCGGGAGGGCGGTCCGAATCGGCCGGATCGTCGTAAGATGGAGGCGTGACCGCGACCCCCGCACCCTCCACCGCGACGAAGGCCTGCGTCGAGCTCGAGGCCGTGACCAAGATCTACGGCTCCGGCGGGGGGGAGGTCCGCGCCCTGGACGGCGTCGACGTCCGGATCGGCTACGGCGAGCACGTGGCGATCGTCGGACCCTCCGGCTCCGGGAAGTCGACCCTCCTGAACATCCTCGGCTGCCTCGACAGTCCGACCGGCGGGGTCTACCGCCTGGACGGGGTCGACGTGGCGCGGATGTCCGACGGGTCCCTGGCCGACGTCCGCAACCGACGGATCGGCTTCGTCTTCCAGTCGTTTCACCTCCTCCCGCGCTCGACCGCCCTCCGGAACGTCGAGCTCCCGCTCGTCTACGGCGGGGTCGGCGCCCGGGCGCGGCGCGAGCGGGCGGAGGCGGCGCTCGAGCGGGTCGGGCTCGCCGATCGGAGGAAGCACACGCCGGATCAGATGTCCGGCGGGCAGCGACAGCGGGTCGCGATCGCCCGCGCGCTCGTCGTCGAGCCGGCGATCCTCCTCGCCGACGAGCCGACGGGGAACCTCGACACGAAGACCGGCCGCGAGATCCTCGAGCTGTTCGACTCGCTCCGCGGTCCGGAGCGCGCCCTCATCATGGTGACCCACGACTCGGCGCTGGCGCGGCGCGCCCTCCGGGTGGTGGCGGTGCGGGACGGTCGGATCGCCTACGATGGCGACCCCTCCGGCGTCCCGGAGGAGCTCGTCCACGCATGAACCTCGATCGACGTGAACGCGGGGGGGTCGTCGGCTTCCTCCTCTTCCTGCTGCTGGCCGGCGGCGCGGGGGCGTTCTGGTGGTGGAAGAGCCGGCGCGTCGAGCCGGTCCGGATCGACGAGGCGCGCGTGGTGGCGGTCGAGCGGCGCGACCTGATCAAGGCGGTCCTCGCGACCGGACGGGTCGAGCCGCTGGCGCGGGTCAGCGTGATGAGCCGGGCGAGCGGGATCCTGAAGGAGCTGTACGTCGACGACGGCGACGTCGTCGAGCAGGGACAGGTCCTGGCCGAACTCGACCGCGAGCAGCTCGTCGCGCAGCACGACGAGAACCTCGGCAACCTCGCCTCGGCGAAGGCGCGCGTGAAGGCGGCCGAGGCGCGGCTCGCGGAGGCGCGGGTGAAGGTCGACGACCCGGAGCTCGCGTTCGCGCAGCGCGAGGAGACTCGGCTCCGCGACCTCCACGCCTCGGGGTCGGCGTCCCTGAACGAGCTCGACGACGCCGAGCTCCGGGTCGCGATGGTCGAGTTCCGCATCACGCAGACGAGGGCGAGCATCCCCGTCCTCGAGGCGGAGGTCGCCCGCGCCGAGGCGGACCTGCAGTCGGCGCGGGCGGCGGTCGAGCGGACGGAGACCGCGCTCCGGGAGGCGACGATCTACTCGCCGATCGACGGCATCGTGCTGAAGCGCGAGAAGGAGGTCGGGGACGGGATCTCCTCGATCCTCACCGCCGGCGGGAACGCGACGCCGATGATGACGCTGGGCGATCTCTCCTCGATGTACGTCGAGGCGCAGGTCGACGAGGTCGACATCGGCAAGGTGACGGTCGGGATGACCGCGCTGATCGAGGTCGACGCCTACCGCGGCCGCCCGTTCGCGGGGCGCGTCGAGCGGATCGCGCCGGCCGGCACGGTCGACAACAACGGGATCGTCACGTTCGAGGTCCGGATCGCGGTCGACGACCCCGAGCGTCGCCTCCGGGTCGACATGACCGCGAACACGCGGCTCGTGCTCGAGGACCGCCCGGACACGCTGGCGCTCCCGCACAAGGCGCTCACCCGCGACCCGCAGGGGAACTGGACGGCGCGCCGCGTCGTCCGCGGGGCGCTCCCGGAGATCGAGCCGGTCCCGGTCGAGATCGGCGTCACCGACGGGCTGATGACCGAGATCCTCGGCGGACTCCGCGAGGGGGACGAGATCGTCCTCCCGCAGGATCGGCCGCGGGCGTTCGGCTGATCCCCGCATGTTCCTCTTCCACGTCCTCCGCGAGGCCCTCGAATCGATCGCGCGCGAGTTCCGCCGGATCGCGCCGATGGCGGCGGGGATCGTCTGGGGCGTGGCGTCGGTCTTCCTGTTGACGGCGATCGGGAACGGGTTCGAGCGGACGCAGCGGCAGGTGATCGAGGCGTTCGGCTCGGACTTCCTGCTGCTGCGCACGAACAAGCCGACGCACTCGCGATCCGATCCGAACGCGCTGCGGCGGATCATGGTCGACGAGGAGGACATCGCGCGGATCCGGGCGCAGGGGACCGCGATCGACCGGATCTCGCCGAAGGGGTACCAGTGGCGCGCGCAGGGGGTCCGCGGGCGGAACACGACGTGGCTGAACCCGGTCGGGGTCGACCCGAACTACCCGGAGATCTGCAACGTCCCGCTCGAGCCGGGGAGCCGGTGGCTCGACGCGAAGGACGTCGAGTCCGAGGTGCCGGTCATGGTCATCGGCCCGAAGGCGCGCCAGGACCTGTTCGGCGACGATCCGGCGATCGGCGAGAAGATCAAGCTGACGGTGCGCGGCAGCGACGAGAGCCCGTACGTCCGCGAGTTCACGGTGATCGGCGTCATCCGCGACGTCGAGCTGTCGGACGACTTCTACGTGTCGAACAAGCGGGCCGGCTTCGTGACGTACCCCGTCTTCGAGCGGATCTGCGAGAAGGGGGCCGGCTTCATGGTGATGAAGCCGAAGGGACGCGAGCGGAAGGAGGAGGCGCTGGCGCAGGTGCGGGCGGGCCTCGCCGAGCGGTACCACTTCGACGCGGACGACGAGAACACGGTCCTCCCGTACTTCGACGCGATCGGACGCGGCGAGCGGATCGACCGCGTCTTCGGCGGGATCAAGCTGTTCCTCGGCGCGGTCGGCCTGCTGATCCTGCTCCTCGGGGCGGTCGGCGTGGCGAACGTCGTCCTGATGTCGGTCACCGCGCGGACGTTCGAGTTCGGACTCCGGCGCGCCGTCGGCTGCCGGCGCCACTGGATCTTCGTCCAGGTCTTCCTGGAGGCCGGCCTCGTCTGCGGACTGTCGGGCGTCGTCGGGTTCCTCCTCGGGCTCGGGTCGGTCGAGCTGGTCTCGATGCTCCCGCTGCCGCGCGGGTTCGCGAAGCCGATCGCCGACGTCGGCGCGGCGACGCTTCCGGCCGTGCTCCTGCTGGCGGTGACGATCGGGGCGGCGTTCTGGCCCGCGCTCCGGGCGGTGCGGCTCGACCCGGTCGAGGCGCTGCGCGGGGGACACCTGTGAGCGGCCCGGTGGTCGGCGAGGCGGTCCGGACCCTCCTCGCGCACCCGCTCCGTTCGACGTTGACCGCGCTGACGGTGACGTTCGGGACCGCGGTCCTGATGGTGCTGGTGTCGTACGGGACCGGCGCGCCGGCGGCGACGGCCGAGGTCCTGCGGACGATGGGGTCGACGCAGATCAAGGTGAAGCCGGCCCGCTCGTGGGGGCCG
The DNA here is from genome assembly GCA_030428825.1 of bacterium. Classification (GTDB taxonomy): domain Bacteria; phylum Planctomycetota; class B15-G4; order B15-G4; family JADJEK01; genus JAUIEL01. Next base: position 1,400 of record JAUIEL010000279.1, on the reverse strand, counting down.
GGAGGGTCGAAGCGGGGGCGGAAGATCCAGATCCGCTACGACGACCTCGACTCGATTCGCGAGGCGTGTCCGTCGGTCGGCAAGATGGCGGCGGGGACGAGCCCGGGGATGGGGGGCGCGGTCTTCGGCCCGAGCCGCTCGTGGCCGTGGGCGCGGGTGATGGGGGTCGGGCACGAGTACGTCGACGTGGCGCGGCTCGACGTGACGGAGGGGCGATGGTTCTCGCGCGGCGACGAGGACGGGCGCCTCCGGGTCGCCGTTCTGAACGTGCCGCTGGCGGAAGGGCTCTTCCCCGAGGGTTCGCCGCTCGGCCAGTGGGTCGAGTCGAGCGGGCGGCGGTTCGAGATCATCGGCGTCGTGAACGACCCCGAGGCGTTCGCGTACTCGTTCTACATCCCGTACACCGCGGCGCTCTCGCTCGGCGACCGGGGGGGACGGAACGTCGAGTGGATCTCCGTCCTGCCGGTCCGTCCCGACCTCGCGCGGGAGGCGATCGGCGAGATGCGGGACGCGATCGCCAACCTCTACAGCTTCGACCCGGACGACGAGTCGATCCTGTCGGTCGAGGAGCAGACCGGGTTCATCGAGCAGGTGAACGTCGTGTCGCGCGGGCTCGAGTGGCTGATCCTCACGATCGCCGGCGTCGCGCTGGTGCTCGGCTGCCTCGGCGCCGCCAACGTCGTCGGGATCACGGTCGCCGAGCGGACCAGCGAGATCGGGCTCCGCAAGGCGCTCGGCGCGACGTCGGGACGGGTGCGGGGGCAGGTCCTCGTCGAGTCGCTGGCGCTCTGCGTCGGCGGCGGCGGCCTCGGCGTGGCGCTCGGCCTCTTCGCGGTGACCGCCCTCGGTCCGCTGCAGCTCGGCGACACGGTCCGGATCGAGCCGCGCGCCGACGTCACCGTCCTCTCGGTCGGTCTCGGCGTCCTCGTCCTGGTCGGGACGTTCGCGGGGCTGCCGGCCGCGAACCGCGCCGCCGCGCTCGACCCCGCGGTCTCGCTGCGCGACGCCTGACGCTCCCCTCGCGCCGGTGTCCGACAGCGCCGCTCGCGCGCGGCGGTGTCGGACGCGACCGCGAGAGGGGTCAGCCGAAGAGGCGCTTCAGCAGCCCCTTCGGCTTCCGTTCGATCGGCTCGTTCGTGTGGTACCGGTCGAGGTCCGCCTTCAGCTCGGCGGCGGAGGCGTAGCGGTCGTCCGGAGACTTCTCGAGGAGCGCGAGGGTGATGGTCGTCATCTCCTTGCTCGCCTTGAAGTTCACCTTGAGCGGGGAGATCGGCTTCCTGGAGAGCGTCGCCTGCTCGACCGCGGCGGCGTCCCCCTCGAAGAGCGGCTGACGGGTGAGCGACTCGTGGAGGACCGCCCCGAGCGCGTACAGGTCGGCGAGGGCGTCGCGGGCCGCCGCC
>JAUIEL010000278.1 GCA_030428825.1 bacterium | reverse complement strand
GGCGGCGGCGATGCCGGCGTCGAACACGCCTCCGAGGTGGTCGCTCCGCCACGCGTGCATCTGCTTGAAGACGGGGGGCTGGAACGGATTCAGCTCCTCCAGCGCCGTGACGAGGAAGTCGACGTCCCCCTGGCCGTCGAAGTCGCCGACGGCGCGGATCTCGCCCCAGCCGGCGCTCGTCGCGCCGGGGGGCGTCGGGAGCGCGCCGAACGTCCCGGTTCCGTCGTTGATCCGGATCGGCCCCTGGGCGAACGGACCCGCCGCGGCCGGACGCCGCACGAGGTCGAGGTCGCCGTCCCCCTCGAAGTCGAACGTCACCATCGGCGCCGCTCCGTCGCCGAACCCGAGGAGCGGCCGCGGCGAGTCCTCGATCCGGCCCGAGCCGAACACCACCGCGTTGACCGCCGCGAAGTCCGGGCGGCCGTCGCCGTCGTAGTCCGCCGGTCCGCCGCCGTCGCTGAGGGTGTCGCTGAGCGGGCCGCTCAGGAGCTCGGCCGCGACCGCGAACGATCCGCCCGAGTTCTCGATCAGGAAGAGGGTCGGGTCGCCGAACGCGGACTGCCGGCGGTTGCTCAGCAGGTCGAGGTCGCCGTCGCCGTCCCAGTCGGCGAGCCACCGTGGCCGGCCGAGATACGAGATCGAGTACGGCAGCTCGCTCGTGGTCGCGGAGAGCGTGAAGACGCCGGGCGCGGTCTGCTCGAACGTGAGGAGCGTCATCGGGGTCGACGTCGACACCGCGAGGACGTCGTCGTCGCCGTCGCCGTCGAGGTCGCCGACGACCGGGGAGATCTGTCCGGAGCCGGCGAGCGGGAGGGGGATCTTCGGGGCGGCGGTCGGCGCGCCCGCCACGGTGGGGATCGGGATGAAGTCCGTCCCCTGGCTCTCTCCGGCGACGAGGTCGTCGACGCCGTCGCCGTTCCAGTCGACCGCGGCGAAGCCGGAGACCCCGTCGTCGCCGAACCCGGCGTCCGGCAGGAAGAGCGGGGGACTCGGTTGGAACGCCCCGCCGACGCGGTTCCACCAGCGGATCTCGTGGTCGGAGTCGGAGGTCAGCCCCGCGTCGTGGAGCGTCGCGAACTCGGCGGTCGCGTCGCCGTCGACGTTCCCGAACGCGAGCCCGTCGAGCTGGGCGGGGAGCGGGAGGGAGATCGGCGCGCCGAACGTCCCGCCCGGCTGACCCGGGTGGATCACGAGGGCGTACCCGCCGCCGACGGTGAAGCTCCGGAAGAAGACCTCCGCCACGCCGTCTCCGGTGACGTCGACCAGCGGGACGCCGAAGGGGAAGAGACCGGAGGAGGCGGGGATCGCCGTCGCCGGCCCGAGCGTGAAGCCCCCCGCGCCGTCGTTGAAGACGATCCGGAACGCATCCCACGGATACCCGGACCCTTCCACGAACCAGAGGTCCGCGTCGCCGTCCCCCTCGAAGTCGCCGACCCCGAACGTCTCGCCGCTCCCCGGCAGGGTCGGGAGCGATCCGGTGTCGAACCAGTTCTGGGCGGCGGCGGACGGGAGCAGGTACGCGAGGCACGCGGCGACGAGCACGGGGCGGGCGGTCATCTCGGTCTCCTTCATCCGGCGGGGTGGAGCGGCCCGCGGCGTCTTCCGGGGGATCTCGAACGGACCGCCGCCTCGGGCCGGGCCACCTCATACGGGGTCGACGTCCGCCTTCGACGGCCCGGTCCGGACCGGCGGGACGTTCCCGGGGAGTGCCGCCCGCTCCGGAGGTCGCCGTGCGCCCGATCCTCGCCCCTGCCCTCGTCCCGGTCGTTCTCCTCGTCGCGCCGGTCCCGCCCGCCTCGGCGCAGCACTGGTTCACCGCGCCGCGCTCGTACCCCGAGATCGACTCCGGAGCGTTCGTCCTGACCGAGGACTGGGACGGCGACGGGGACGAGGACGTCGTGTGGGCGTCCGCCTCGGCGGTGCGGATCTGGTTCGCGACCGGCGGGGAGCTCGTCCCCGGCCCGGTCACCGCCGCGCCGGTCGCGGCCGACCACGAGCAGGTCCCGCCGGTCGCCGGCGACGTCGACGGCGACGGGTTCCTCGACCTCGTCTTCGGGAAGGACGATCCGTTCCCCGCCGCGAAGCTCGTCGTCCTGCCGGGCGGTCCGGGCGGGACGTTCGGGCCGGCGATCACGATCGACCTGACCGGGCCGTCGTCGATCATCAACGGCTTCGTCCAGGCGGTCGCGCTCGGGCAGATCGACGGCGATCCCGCGCTCGAGATCGCCGAGGTGCACGACATGTCGCCCGGCCTCCAGACCGGCCAGCGGTGCGAGGTGACGTGGTGGGACTGGAACGGCGCGCAGTTCGTCCCCGGCCCTCCCCTGTCGCTGACGTCGCCGATCACCGGCGTCTTCTCCCTCGTCGCGGTCGACCCGGACCAGAACGGGGTCGACGACCTCCTCGCGGCGGGGACGTTCAAGTTCGGGTCGCCGCAGTACCTGCTGTTGCCGACGGTCGCCGGGCAGGCGACGGTCGGGACGTCGATCGTGACCGGCGGGGCGGGGCGGCTCGCGGTCGGCGACGTCGACGGCGACGGCGACCGGGACGCGGTCGCGGGGCAGGTCGTGCTGCTCGGCGGCGCGCCGGCGGCGGCGCTCACGCTGCTGCGGGTCGCGGGCGGCGTCGTCGTCGCGACGACCTCGCCGACGGTCGCGGTCGACCAGCCCGGCGCGTTCGTCGGCCGCCCCGCGCTCGGCGACTGGGACGGCGACGGCGCCCTCGACGCCGCGCTCGGGCACGAAGGGGTCTCGCTCTTCCTGAACGACGGCGCCGGGCTCTTCGCGCTCGCGGGCGAGGCGGAGGCCGAGGACGTCTCCGCGTTCCACGGGCCGCCGGCGGGGATGACGGACGTCGACGGCGACGGCCTCGTCGACGTGGTGATGCCGCGCGCGATCGTGTTCGGCGAGGGAGCGCCGCCGAGCGACGCGCCGCTCCTCGGCGTCGGCCCGATCTCGGTCGGCGGCGGGTTCCTCGACGCGGAGGGGGACGGCGACGTCGACTACCTCCTCCGGGACGGCGTGGTGAGGAACGACGGAACCGGCCTCTTCCTCGAGGTGGCGGAGCCGCTGCCGCCGGCGCCGGCCGGCTTCTCGATCGGCGACGAGGGGGCGCGCGGCGACTTCGACGGCGACGGGTTCGTCGACGCGCTGTTCGCCTACCACCAGCACCTCGGGCCGTTCGACGTCCAGTTCGCGGGGATGGCGCTCCTCGTGGGCGACGCCTGCGGCCGACGCACGGTCGCGGGGGCGGTCAGCACGCCGGCGGACGGCGAGATCGAAGGGACGCTCGAGGGATCGGTGGCGGGCGTCGACCTCGACCTCGACGGCGACCTCGACGTGCCGTACGGCGGCGTCTGGCGGAACGACGGGCAGGGGACGGCGTGGACCGTCCTCCCGATCGCCGGCGCCGAGGAGGTGCGCGCGGCGGCCGACGTCGACTTCGACGGCGACGTCGACCTCCTGACCCGCCGCGAGGACCCGGGCGGCGCGGTCCTGACCCTGCAGCGGAACCAGGGGGGACTCGCGTTCGTCGCGACCGACCTCGTGACCGGTGCGGCGACGGACGCGTTCTTCAGCGCGCGGTTCGCCGACCTCGACGACGACGGCGACGTCGACGCGCTCGGCGGGGGCGGGACGGGAACGGTCACCGCGTACGTCGTCGAGAACCAGGGCGGGACGTTCCTCGCGCCGGCGATGCTCGCCGGGGTCCACGGTGTCGTCGGCCGCGTCTTCGCCGCGGACGTCGACGTCGACGGGAAGACGGACGTCGTCGCGGAGCACCGCCACCCGACGGTCGGCGGCGCGACCTGGCTCCGCGTCCACCGGCGGACGGCGGCGCTCCAGTACGACGCGGCTCGAAGCTGGAAGATCCTCGGCGTGAGCGCGTTCGGCGACATCGACGAGGACGGGGACGCCGACGTCTTCTCCAGCCGACTCGTGCGGGGGCGGGCGAAGCACGGGCCCGCGGCGGGGACGATCCGTCAGTACGGCGAGGGGATCGTCGGCTCGGGCGGCCGCGCCCCGGTGCTCGGCGCGGCGGGCCCGATCGATCCGTCGACGACGGGAGCTTCGCTCCGGGTCCGGCGCGCGATCGCCGGCATGGCCGCCATCCTCTTCCTCGGGTTCGCGGAGGCGGACCTCCCGAACGCGCTCCCGGGCGGCTCGTTCCTCGTCCAGCCGCCGGTCGTCCAGGTCCCGTTCATCGTCCCCGGCCCCGCCGGCGGCCCGTGCCTCGGCGAGCTGACCGTCGACATGACGCCGTTCGTCCCGTCCCTCGCCGGCGTGTCGCTCTTCCAGCAGCTCCTCGTCGCGGACGGCGCCGCGCCCGGCGGCGTCGCGGCGAGCAACGGGCTCGAGCTGACGTTCGGGTTCTGACCGCCGCGCCCCGTTCGGATACCCTCGGGGGCGTCCGGTCGGGAGATGCCATGCTGCGAGTCGGGGGCGCACGGGGTCCGAGCGCTCGTGCGCCGCCGCGCCGCCGTAGACACCCGCTCAGACCGACGCGCGGGGGATCGTCTCGTCCCACTCCCGGGTGACGAACGTCCTTCCGCCGTCCTTCGCCGTCAGCGAGGCCCGCAGCCGGAACGCGTCCGGCGTGGCGGTGAGCACGGTCTCGATCTCGAGGCGCGCCGCGTGTCCGTCCCGCTCGGTGACGACGACCTGGCGGACCTCGGCGCGGGCGGCGGACGGGTCGTCGTCGCGGATCGTGAACCGCTCGACGACGGAGTGGCCGACGACGAGGTCGATGTCCTCCAGCCGGCTCCGGATCGGCTCGCCGTCGTCGTCGACGTCCAGACGGCTCTCGACGACGACCTCGCCGGTCGTGAGGTCGCGCGCGATCGTGCGGCGCGGCGGCGCGTCGTCGAGGTCCTCCGACGGTCCGACCTCCGCCCCCTCCGGCTCCTCGAACGGCGGGAGCGCGGCGTCCTCGCCCCGCGGCGGCCGGACGGGGAGCTCGAGCGCCGCGTCGGCCGGGTGGAGCGTGAGCGTCGCGCGATCCGGCGAGGGCCAGGCGACCGGCCAGTACGCCGTCGAGAGCGCGAGTCGGAGGCGGTGGCCGGGCGGGAACGCGTGGGCGAGGTCGGAGAGGACGATCCGGACCGTGACCGGCTCGCCCGGGACGAGCGGCGCCGGCGCGTCGTGGCCGTCGCGGTGGGTGAGGTTCAGGAGCCCGTACGCGACCCGGAGCGACGCCCCGTCCGGCGCCACGTCGCAGAGCCGCGCGGCGAGGAGCGCCGCCGGCCGGTCGGACGCGACGCGCACGGTCAGGGCGGGCGCGCCGAGGAGTTCGAGCCGTTCGTCGAGCGGCGGGGAGTCGAAGACGAGCGACTTCCCGTCGTCCGCGCGCTGGTCGTCCGGCGTCTCCCCCTCGATCCCGAACCCGCACCAGGCGCCGGCGGCGAGGCCGGTCGACGCCGGCGACGAGAACGAGATCGTCGCCGCTCGCCCCGGCGGGTCGAACACGAGGCGCCCGACCTCGAGCCCGATCCGCCGCCGCTCGATCCGCGGCGACGGCCAGGTCTCCTCCGCGACCCAGCGCCCGGGCCGGTCGGCGTACGTCGCGCTCGGTCGGACCGACTCCTGCATCCAGACCCGGTACGCCGGGCCGCCGTCGGCGCCGTTCTCCTCCCCCTTCAGCCAGCGGTCCCACCAGCGGAGGACCTCCTGCAGGAAGCCGATCGCCGGCCCGGGGACGCCCTCGTGGGGGTAGACGTGGGCCCACGGACCGACGAGGCCGCGGCGCGGGACGCGGAGCCCGGCGAGGAGGCGCGGGACCGCGTTCGAGTAGCCGTCGGCCCAGCCGGAGACGGCGAGGACCGGGGCCGCGATCCGCTCGTACGCCTCCGCGATCGAGCCGTGCCGCCAGTACGCGTCCCGGGTCGGATGGCGCAGCCAGGTCGCCGGGAAGAGCGGCAGCCGCTCGAGCCGCTCGCGCCAGATCGCGCGCCAGCGGTCGCCGACCAGCACGGGGTCGGGCGGGTGCGCGGCGACCGCGAGGAGACCCGATCCCCAGACGAGGTTCTCGTTCAGGAGACAGCCGCCCATGTAGTGCGCGTCGTCGGCGTACCGGTCGTCGGTGGCGCAGACCGCGACGACCGCCTTCAGCGCCGGCGGGCGGAGGGCGGCGATCTGCAGCGCGGCGAACCCGCCCCACGACTTCCCGATCATCCCGACGGCGCCGGAGCACCACGGCTGGGCGGCGATCCATTCGATCGCGGCGACGCCGTCCTCCTGCTCGCGCGGGAGGTACTCGTCCTCGAGGAATCCGTCCGACTCGCCCGAGCCGCGGATGTCGAGCCGGACCGCCGCGTAGCCGTGGCCGGCGAACCACCGGTGCATCGCCTCGTCGCGCGCCCGCGTCGCGTCGCGCTTCCGGTACGGGATCGCCTCGAGGACCGCCGGGACCGGGCTCCGCTCGGCGCCGGCCGGGAGCCAGACCCGCGCCGCCAGCCGCGCCCCGTCCGGCATCGGCACCAGGACGTGCTCGATCTCGACGACTTCGTGGGGGAACGACCGGACGACGCGCATCCCCGAAACGTACCATCGGCGCCGATGCCGAAGCCGACCGTCCTCTGCGTCTTCCCGAACGAGTGGGACCGCCGCCAGCTCGCCGCGTGCCGCGCGCGGTGGGAGGACCGGGCCGAGGTCGTCTTCGCGTCGCCGACCGACGAGGACTGCGCCTGGGACTTCGACGTGGTCGAGTTCGTCGAGCGGGAGGCCGAGGCGCGGCGGGGGAGGATCGACGGCGTCTTCAGCTCGTCCGACTACCCGGGCGCGGTCGCGGCGGCGGCGCTCGCCGAGCGGCTCGGGCTCCCCGGCGTGCCGGCGGCGGCGGTCCTCCGGAGCTCGCACAAGTACGCGGCCCGGACCGCGCAGGCGGCGAGCGTCCCCGAGGCGACCCCGCCGTTCGTCCTCGTCGACCCGGACCACGCGACGTCGCCGTTCTACCCGTGCTTCGTGAAGCCGGTGAAGGGGGCGTTCTCGCTCCACACCAAACGGTGCGAGTCGGAGGAGGAGCTCCAGCGGTTCCTCTCCCGCCCGGTGATCCGCGCGTTCCGCGACGAGTACGTCGCGATCTTCGACCGCCTCCTCGACGCGTGGTCCGACATCCCGGTCGACGCCGGCTGGTTCGTGGCCGAAGGGGTCCTCTCCGGCCGGCAGGTGACGGTGGAGGGGTACACGTGCGAAGGGGAGTTCCGGCTCCTCGGCGTCTCCGACTCGATCCTGCATCCGGGGACGTCGAGCTTCGCGCGGTTCGACTACCCGGCCGCGCTCCCCGACGAGACGCGCGCGCGGCTGGGGGAGCTCGCCGGCCGGGCGGCGCTCGGGCTCGGGCTCGACCACGCGCAGTTCAACGTCGAGCTGTTCTACGACGAGGCGGCGGACCGCGCGTGGATCATCGAGGTGAACCCCCGGCTCGCCGGGCAGTTCGCCGACCTGTACGAGAAGGTGCACGACACGAACGCGTACGAGGTCGCGATCGACCTCGCCCTCGGCCGCCGCCCGGCGCTGGTGCGGCGCGCCGGCCCGTTCGACCACGCGGCGAGCGTGCCGCTCCGGACGTTCGAGCCGGTCGTGGTCCGCGCCTGCCCCGACGAGGCGGCGGTCGCCGCGGTCGAGCGGGAGTTCCCGGGGACGCTCGTCTGGCTGGAGTGCGAGACGGGATCGGTCCTCGACGACTTCGAGTCGGGGGAGGACGGCCGGAGCGCGCGCTACGCGATCGTCAACGTCGGCGGGAGGACGCGCGACGAGACGATCGAGAAGGCGGAGGAGGTCCGACGCCGGCTCGGGTTCGTCCTCGAGCCGCGCTGACGCGCTTTCCAGCCCTTTTAGAACAACAGCTTAGGTCAAGATATGAAATTTGTCAGTGAGACTTGCCATTTTCATGGCAACGCCCGACCCGCCGCTCTATGACTAGTGGAGTCATGGACCGCCCCGGCATGCTCGCGCGGATCGCTCGCGGCTTCGAGATCCACCCCGTCGTGGTGCTCCTCGGGCCCCGACAGGCGGGAAAGACCACGTTGGCCCGCGAGTTCGTCGCCGACACGGACGCGAGCCCGACCGAACGGAACTACTTCGACCTCGAAGACCCCACCGACCTCGGGCGGCTCGAGTCTCCCAAGCTCGCGCTCGCTCCGCTCTCGGGAACGGTGGTGATCGACGAGGTCCAGCGATCGCCGGAGCTGTTCCCCGTGCTGCGCACGTTGGTCGACCGCCCGGACAACGCGGCCCGGTTCCTGATCCTCGGCAGCGCCTCGCGGGACCTCATCCGACAGAGCTCCGAGACGCTCGCCGGCCGCGTCTCCTTCCTCGAGGTCCATCCGTTCTCGGGAACGGAGGTCGACGCTGCCGACCTGGAGAGGCTCTGGGTTCGCGGGGGGTTCCCTCGTGCCT
>JAUIEL010000277.1 GCA_030428825.1 bacterium | reverse complement strand
TGCCGAGGTCGTCGGCGAAGACGACGTCCGGGTCGCCGTCGAGGTCGAGGTCGCCGACGGCGATCGCCTCTTCGCCCGGCCCGCCGGGCGCGAACACGAGCGGAGCGTCGAGCCAGCGCTGGCCGGGGGCGGGGGCGGCCGCGGCGGCGAGGGCCAGACAGACGAGGGACGAGAGCCGGGCTCGGAAGGACATGATGGGTTCCTCCTGTCTCACGGGCGCGCCGGTTCTTCAGCGGGGGGGGGCGCCTCCACGATTGTCGCGCCGAACGCGCGCGGCGGGGGGACTTTCTCGGGCGCTCGTCCAGAAAGGCGGACTCAGTCGACCTCGAGCTCCTCGCCGGTGGCGTCGATCAGGTTCTCCTCGTTCGCGATCCCCGAGTCGGGCGGTGACGCGGAGCGCGCCGGCGGTCACCGCGCCGGCGGAGATGCCGACGAAGATCCCCTCTTCGCGGCAGAGGCGGCGCGACGTCTCGATGGCCTCCTCGTACTCGACGGTCTCGACCGCGTCGACGACCGCCCTGTCATAGTTCCCGGGGACGAAGCCGGGGCTGATCCCCTGGATCCGGTTCGGCCGGACGCCGGGTTGGCCGGAGAGGAGGGGGGAGTCGGCCGACTCGACGGCGCAGACGTGGATCCCGGCGACCTTCTCCTTCAGGGTCTGCGCGGTGCCGGAGAGGGTCCCCCCGGTCCCGACGCCGGCGACGAACGCGTCGAGCCGGCCGTCGGTCGCCTCGAGGATCTCGACGGCGGTCGTCCGGCGGTGGACGTCCGGGTTCGCGGGGTTGTCGAACTGCCCGGGCATCCAGCCGTGCGGCGTCTCGTCGACCAGCCGCTTCGCCATCGCGATGGCCCCCTTGATCCCCTTCGCCTTCGGCGTCAGGACGACCTTCGACCCGAACGCGAGGAGGACGTTCCGCCGCTCGACCGTCGCGGACTCCGGCATCGTGAAGATCGCGCGGTAGCCGCGAACGGCGCAGGCCATCGCCAGCCCGATGCCGGTGTTCCCCGAGGTCGGCTCGATCACGACCGTCTCCCCCGGCGAGATCGTCCCGTCCCGCTCGGCCGCCTCGAGCATCGCGTTGCCGATCCGGTCCTTCACCGACCACATCGGATTGAACGACTCGAGCTTCGCCAGCACCTCGGCCGAGCCGTCGGAGGGGAGGTGTCGGAGCCGGACCATCGGCGTGTGGCCGATCAGTTGGAGGATGTCGTCGGCGATGAGCGGGCGCGTGGGCATGATTCTCTCCCGGAGGGGCGGCTGGCGAAGTGGACGCCGGCCGACCACAATGAAAGAGATCCTTGGCGTCGCGCGCCAGCCCGAGGGGACGCCTCTCCTCCCGCCCCGGCGCGCCCGCTCCGACCGGAGGGCCGACCGTTGCTGCTGCGGACACTCGTCGCCGGGTTGACGGACGAGGACGCCCGTCGGGTCGAGCAGGCCGTGGGGCGGCTCGACGTCCTCGTCTCCCGGGCCCGCGACGCGGGCGAGCTCCGCCGCCGGCTCGCCCGGCGCCCGATCGATCTCGTCTTCCTCGGTCCCGCGCTCACCTCCTCCCCCGCCCTCCTCCGGGAGATCGGCCGGGCGGGCCGGACCGCGGTGGTGGCGGTGGTCGAGAACAGCGGGGCGGAGGACCGGACGCGCCTCCTGGCGGACGGCTGCCTCGCCGTGATCGAGCTCGACGTCGACGACGACCTCCTCCGGTCCGCGCTCGTCCCGTTGGTCGAGGCGCGGCGAGAGGTGACCGTGCTCCGCGAGCGGGCGGTCCCGGGGGACGCGCACGGCCTCGCCGAGTACACGTCCGAGAGCCCGGTGATGCGCGAGTTCCTCTCGACCGCACGGCGCGTGGCGCTCCGGGACACGACGGTCCTCCTCCTCGGGGAGACGGGCGTCGGCAAGGGGCTGTTCGTCCGGGCGCTCCACAACGAGGGGCCGCGGGCGGAGGGGCCGTTCGTCGCCGTCAACTGCGGCGCCATCCACGAGTCGCTCGCCGAGAGCGAGCTGTTCGGCCACGAGAAGGGGGCGTACACCGGCGCGGGGCAGGCGCGGCGCGGGCGGTTCGAGCTGGCGCACGGCGGGACGCTCTTCCTCGACGAGGTGAGCGAGCTGCCGCTCTCGCTCCAGGTGAAGCTCCTGACGGTGCTCGAGGACCGGGCGGTCGTGCCGGTCGGCGGCGAACGTCCGGTCCGGGTCGACGTGCGGGTCATCGCCGCGTCGAACCGGGACCTCGCCGAGGAGGTGCGGGAGAAGCGGTTCCGGGCCGACCTCTACTACCGGCTGAACGTCGTGTCGCTCACGCTCCCCCCGCTGCGGGCCCGGCGCGAGGACGTCCCCGCGCTCGTGCGGTCGTACCTCGCGCACCACGCCGAGCGCCTGCATGCCGACGTCCGGGAGGTCGCGCCCGACGCGATGGAGGCGCTCGTCGCGCACGACTGGCCGGGGAACGTCCGGGAGCTCGTGAACGCCGTCGAGCGGGCGGTGCTGATGGCGGACGGTCCGACGCTCGAGCTCGAGGACCTCCCGCCCGACGTCGCGCGCGCCGCGGCGGCGCCCGGACCGTCCGGCGATGCGCGCGACGCCGCGGAAGACGAGGCGTCGTCCGCGGCCGCGACGGCGGCGGTCGGCGGGGACGAGCGGATCCGCCCCTGGTCGGAGGTGCGGCGCGTCGAACTCGATCGGCTCGAGGCGCGGTACCTGAGCGAGCTCCTCCGCGCCTGCCGCGGGCGGATCAACGTCGCCGCCGAGAGTTCGGGGCTCGACCCGCGGTCGCTCTACGACAAGCTGAAGCGGCACGGCCTCCGGAAGGAGGACTACCGCGGGGCGGCGCCGGCCGAGGAGTGAGCGGCGGTCAGCCTCGCCCGCCGCCCTTCTTCGCGCCCTTCTTGGCGAGCTTCTCCTCGATCTTCGCCTTCGCCTCGTTCGCCTCGTCCGGCGACTTGTACTTGGCGCCGTGGACCTTGAACGAGGTCTTCTTCGGCTTCGGCTCGGCGAACTTCTCCTTCGCCTTGGCCGCGGCCTTCTTCGCGGCGTTCCACTTCTCGGCGTCGGCCTTGTCCGCCTCCGCGACCGCCTCCTTGCGCGCCTTCACCTCGTCCGCCGGGAGGACCTCGACCGCGTCGCCGACCTGCACGACGGCGTAGAGGGTCGGCTTCTCCGGGCGATCCTCGGCCGGCGCGGGGCGGGACGCGAGGAGCAGGAAGAGCAGGGCGACGAGCGGGGACGGGGCGGCGACGAGTCGCTTCGACATGGCGAGGGCCTCCTTCGGGTCGAGGGCGGCGACGACGACGAGGCCGGCGCGGCCCGGGCTGGACCGAATCCGTCGGCAAGCGCCGTGCCGCGACGAGATCCGTGGATGGGGCCGGAAGAGGCGCGTCCTCGGTCGGGCGTCGGAGATCGGGGCTCCGATCCGATCGGAGGTCGGGACTCCGGCTCAGCGGGCGCGGGGGAGCGCGCGGCAGAAGCGGGTGAGGGCGTCGAGGACCCGTTCGCGCTTCTCGATCGTCGACCGATCCGGCGAGCGCGAGAGTTCGAGCTGGACCCAAGGCCGCTCGCGGAGGTGCCGCCGCGTGACGTAGCCGCCGCCGAACGGGTCGTTCCGGCGGACGTCGCCGTCGAACGTCGCCTCGAACGAAGCGACCAGCCGGTCGAACCAGGCGCGCGGGAGCGACGTGCCGCCGACGTCGCTCAGGCAGACGCTCGGGCGGACGCGTCCCACGTCCGGAGCGACCGGAGGCGCGGTGCTCGCCATCGTGTGACAGTCGACGCCGAGCACGACGTCGTCCCCCGGCGCCTCCAGTTCGGCGTGGTACGGCGCCCAGTACCGGTCGAGCAGCCCGTCGACGGTCCGGTCGTCGAGCGGCGTCCGCCAGATCGGGACGTCCCAGCAGGTGTGCGTCTTCACCACGCCGTCCTTGCTCCGGTCGTCGCGGGGGCGGTTCAGGTCGACGACCGCGCGCGCGACGTCGGTCGTGTGGTGGCGCGCGACCCGGTCCGCGAACGCGTAGATCTCCGCCGCCCCCTCGTCGCCGTCCTCCGCCACCTCGCGCGGCGTGAGGAGGCATCGGTCCGCCACCTCGTCGGGGACGCGCAGCCCGGCGTGGGGGACCGAGATCAAGAGCGGGAGGGTCACGCGCGCGGCCCTCCGGCCGAGCCGTCGCGGCGCGGGTCGGCGACGCCCGTGAACCCGTCGCGCTCGCGCAGGACGAGCTGCACGCAGCCGAGGTAGAACGAGAACGGGTCGCGCTCGTCGATCGTGTACCCCGCCTTCCGCAGCAGGTCCGGGATGTCGTCCCGGAACCGGGACGCCTCGAGCGAGACCTTCCCCTCGACCGACGCGTGGAGGCGGGGCGCGGCGACCGCCTCGTACGGCGAGTGCGACCGGAGCCGGAGCAGCACCTGGAGGATCGAGGTCACGATCCGCTCGCTCCCCGGCGACCCGATCACCAGCCACGGCCGCTTCCCCCGGAACACGATCGAAGGCGCCACCGAGCCCCACGGCGGCGTGTTCGGGCGGACGAAGTACGGGTGCGTGATGTCGGTGTACTCGTACGCCGACATGTAGTTGTTGTAGAGGAACCCGAGCTCGGGGGTCAGGACGAACGATCCGAAGACGCGCTCGATCGACTGGGTCAACGCGACGGCGTTCCCGGCCTCGTCCATGACCGAGAGGTGGGTCGTCTCGCCGGCCGTCTTGATGCGGCGGATGCGCCGGCGGATCTCGCGCCCGACCGCCTCGGCGTAGTCGAGGCTGACCATCCGCCGCTCGCTGACCTGCGCGTAGAAGTTCGCCTCGTACGGCCGGTCGTGGCGATCGATCGCCGCCCGGCGCATCACCTCGGCGAGGAGGAGCGCGCCGTCCGGGGTGTCCGGATCGAGCCGCTCCGGGTCGAACTGCTCGAGGACGTGGATCATCTCCACGAGGACGCGGCCCGACCCCGGCGGCGGGAACGTCCGGACGCGCCGCCCCTGGAACGTCGCTCCGAGCGCCTTCCGGACGATCGGCTGCGGGAACCGGGCGAGGTCGTCCTCGTGGATCAGCCCGTGGTGGGCCGCCATGTCGTCGCGGATCCGCTGCGCGATCTCTCCCCGGTAGAACTCCTCGATTCCGTGCCGGGCCAGGCGGGTCAGCGTCCCGGCGAGCGCCTCCTGCCGCAGCGTGGCGCCGACCGGGTGCGGCGTCTTCCCCTTCCGGAGGAACACCGAGCCGGCGTTGTAGCGGCGGAGGTGCGTCTTCTCGCGCACCATCAGCGAGTGGAGGAGCTCGCTCACCGGGAACCCCTCCTGCGCGAGGGCGATCGCCGGCGCGAGGACCTCGTCGAGCTTCAGGGTGCCGTACTCGCGCCGCGCCCAGTCGAGCGTCGACGGGGTCGACGGGACCGTCGACGCGCGATACCCGCGGAGCCTCACCTCGGGCGGGAGGGAGTCGGCGGTCGCCCGGGACGGGGCGAGGGACGACCCGTCGAGAGCGAAGGTCTTCCCGGACTCCGCGAGGTGGATCAGCATCAGCGTCTGGCCGCCGAGGCCCGACGCCTGCGGCTCGCAGACGCCGAGCGCGAACGCGGCGGCGACGGCGGCGTCGACGGCGTTGCCGCCGCGCCTCAGCATCTCGACGCCGGCGTCGGTGGCGAGGTGGTGCGCGGTCGAGACCATGCCGCGGGTCGAGAACGCGAGCCGCTGGGGGCGGACCGGAGCGTGCCGCCCGAGGGCGCCGAGCTCGCGATCCGGAGGAGGAGGGGACTTCGCCATGGGCCTCAGGACGATTGCAGGAGGAACTGCGCCAGCAGGAGCGTCCGCTGGATCACCGACAGCCGTTGCACCGCTTCGTGCGGCGTGTAGAGGTCGCGAGAGACCGGGCCGAGCCCGCAGGCGACGGGGACCGACTCGGGCGCGAGGCCGGCGACCGACGGCCACGACGAGTCCTCCTCGTTCAGCGGGATGTCCCACGCCGACGCCGCGGCGCCCAGCTCGCGGGCGAGCTCGCGGCCCCGCTTCGTCCGCGCGAGCGGCGGCCGGTCGGAGATCGGGGCGAGCGTCCACTTCGGCCCCTTCTTGCCGAGGATCTTCCGCACCGCCGCCTCCGCCTCATTCGCGCGGTCGGGATCGGCGTAGGTGACCAGGAGCGAACCGGTCAGCCGGTGGGGGAGGAGCATCGGGAACGCCTCGGTCCGCAGCTCGCTGACCGAGACCGAGCGCCGCGCCGACTTCGACGTCAGGGCGTCGATCTCGCGCAGCTTCTCGGCGAACCAGACCAGCGGCTGGCGCTTCGCGCGGCCCGGCCAGACCGGCTCCCCCTCCACCACGAGCCGGAACTTCCGCTGCCCCCGGCGGCCGGTGATCACCTGGTTCCCCGTTCCGCTCGGCCGGAGGACGAGGACCCTCCCGGCGCTCGCCATCGCGTCGCGGACGCGCGGCGCGCTGTCCTGGGCGTCCCGTCCCTCGTCGAGGACCACCAGCACGCCGACCTTCCGCTTGGCGAGGACGCGGAGGTGCCGGAGCGCCCGGAGCGCGAACTCGATCGACACCAGCGGCGCCCGCGAGGTGCCGATCCCCTCGCCGAACAGCCACTCCGGCTCGCGCCGGAACGCCTGGAACGGCGACGTCTCGCCGAGCGGAACGTCGAGGTGCGAGACCATGAGGGTGCCGTCGCGGAAGCCGGCGCGCGACTCCCACATCAGGGCCGACCGGCCGTCGGAGAACTCCGGGACCTCGCGCAGGCCGAGGTCGACGAGCGTCTTGCCGAGGTCCTGCCCGGCGAGCTGGAGGCCGACCGGGTCGCCCGTCCGCGAGGGGAGGGAGACCCAGTGCTTGAGTCGTCGCTCGATCCGGTCGCGGCGCGAGGTGACGAACGCCGACAGCGCCCCCTGCGGGTCGTCGGACGACGCCGACACCGTCGGCTTCGGCGTCCCGAAGTACCGCGCCGCGGCGACCTCGACCAGCCGGTTCACCAGCCCGGCGAAGTCGAGCCCGATCTCCTCCGCGGCCCGGACGTACGAGCCGCGCGGGCCGAGGCTCGGGAGGGAGTTGATCTCGAGGATCGAGAGCTCCCCCTGCTCGTCGATGCGCATGTCGACGCGCGCGCAGTCGGCGCACCCGACCGCCTGGAACGCCTTCAGGGCGATCGACTGCGCCCGCTCGGTCATCGCCTCGTCCAACGGGGCCGGGCACCGAAGCTCGATCTTCCGTCCGGACCGCCCGGTCTTGTCCTCGTACGAGTAGACGGTCGGCCCGTCCGAGCCGAAGACGAGCTCGACCGGCGGCAGCGTCTGGGGCGGCCCGTTCCCGAGCAGCCCGACGTTCACCTCGCGCCCCTCGATGAACCGCTCGACCAGGACCTCCTGCCCGAACTTGTCGAAGATCACCTGCGACGCCTCGCGCAGCTCCGCCTCGTCGTGGCAGACCTTGATCCCGAACGAGACCGCCTCGTTCTTCGGCTTGACGATGAGCGGGTACTCGAGGTCGGGGACCTCGAACTCGGGCGACTCGAGGACCGCGAACCCGGGCGTCGGGAGGCCGTGCTGGACCAGGATCATCTTCGTGACGACCTTGTCGAGCGCGATCGAGTGCGCGAGCGGACCGGAGCCGACGTACGGGATGCCGACCATCTCCAGGATGCTCGGGACGTGGGTGTATCGCGCCTGCCCCTGGATGCCGTACGAGAGGTTCAGCACCAGCCCGGGCCGCTCCCCCTTCACGACCCGGGGCATGAACTCCTCGAGCCGGTCGATCAGGTCCTTGTCCGCCTCGAGGGACGTGACCTGGTGGCCGCCCGCCTTCAGGCCGTCGGTGATCCTCTTGATCGCCGCGAGTCCGATCTTCTCCCGGTTCGGCGTGCCGAACAGGTTGATGACGTTCCGACTGTCACGGTTGTAGACGACGGCGACCTTCACGGGTTCCTCCGGCTGTTCGGGGACGAACGCGACCGATTGTAGATGTCGCCGGTAGGATCTCCCGTCGAATGCGACGACCAGTTTCCTTCCTCTCGTTCCTCTTCCTCCTGACGGTCGCGTCCGCGCAGATCCCCCGCGTGGTCGATCCGCCGCCGACCGCCGAGGCGGTGCAGGAGAAGCTCGACCAGGTCGACGGCCTCGCCGGCCGGGACGACGCCGGCAAGGCGACGTTGAAGGAGGCGTACCAGCGCGCGCTCGCGAGCCTGACCGCGGCGCGCGAGCACGACCAGAAGATCACCGAGTTCCAGAAGGCGATCGACGAGGCGCCGTCGAAGCTCGCGGCGATCAAGGACGAGCTGGCGCGGCCGGTCGGGGAGGTGAAGCCGACGCCGCCGAGGGACGCGACGGTCACCCAGCTCGAGCAGCAGCTCAAACAGGCGCAGGCCGAGCTCGACGCGGCCCGGAACCAGGTGAGCGAGCTGGCCGGGGAGAGCGCGTCCCGCAAGACCCGCCGCACCGAC
>JAUIEL010000276.1 GCA_030428825.1 bacterium | reverse complement strand
GTCGAGGATCACGAGGAGCGGGCTCCCCTCGCTCCGGATCTCTCGCATCACCTCGAGCCCCTCCCGACCGGACGTCGCCCGCACGATGCGGCTCTCCACGCCGGACTTCGCCATCGCCCGCTCGACCGCGGCCGCGTCGAAGTCGTCGTCCTCGATCAGGAGGATGGTCAGCCGCTTGTCCCCCAACCTCGAATCCATCGTCATCGCGCTCCCCCGACGAGCTCCGCGTGGCGGCAGTCTCGCTTCTCACAATCGGCCGTCGCCGCCGACGCCGGCCAGGTGACCCGGATCCGCGTCCCCCGCGCTCCGTCCTTGGAATCGATCGACACCCGGCCGCCGTAGCGGTTCACGAGCCGCAGGACGAGGGAGAGCCCGATGCCGCTCCCCTCGACGTCGTCCCGCCGCTTTAACGTCTTGAACATCTCGAACACCCGCGCGTGGTGCTCCTCCGGGATCCCGGGGCCGTCGTCCTCGACGTCGATCCGGACCCAGCCCCCCTCGCGCGCCACGGAGACCCGGACGTGGCCGGCGTCGCGGTCGTGGTGCTTGATCGAGTTGGCGACGAGGTTCGAGACGATCTGCTCCAGCGGGAGGCGCGCGCTGCAGACCGGCGTCGGCTCTCCCACGACCTCGACGCGGAACCCGTCCGGCACGCCGAGCAGCTGGACCATCTCGGTGGCGACCGCCGTGACGTCGAGCTCCTGGGACATCAGCTCGGCCCGCCCCGCCCGCGAGTAGAGCAGGAGGTCGTCGAGCAGCTTGTCCATGCGGAGGATCCGACGCCGCATCATGTCGAGGTGCTTCCGTGACGGCCCGTCGACCCCGCCGAGGTCCTCGTCGATCCACGCGGAGAGGTTCGCGATCGCGCGCAGCGGCGCCTTCAGGTCGTGGGACGCGACGTACGCGAACCCGTCCAGCTCGAGGTTCGACGACTCGAGGTCGTCGATCACACGCTCGTACCGCTTGGCGAGCCGGCGCGACTCCTCGAGGAGGAGCTCGGTCTCCTCGCTCCGCCCCTTGAACACCTCGGCCGCGCGCGCCATCTCCCCGAGCTCGTCCCCGCGCTCGAGCCCGGGGATCCGCGCCGTCAGGTCCCCCTCCGCGAGGCGGGTCAGGGTTCCGGTCATCTCCCGGATCGGGCCGACGATCGCGCGGGCGATCATCGTCCCCGCGACCAGGCCGAAGACGATGGTCAGGATCGAGAAGACGCCGCTCAACCCCTGGAACCGCTCGGCGTCGCTCAGGATCTGCGCGCTCGCCAGCTCGGCGCGGGAACGGGACGAGGCCCGCATCCCCCTCGAGATGCGGAGGACCTCCTTCGCGTTCGCCGGCATCACCGTGTTGACGAGCTGGAGGTAGCCGCGGGTCTCCCGGAACAGGTCCGTGACCGACCGGCGGTACCGCCCGACGGCGTCGACGATCCCCTCCGCGCGGCGCCTCCCCACCTCGTCGAGGGACGCGACGACCTCTCCCACCGCCGCGCTCGCGCGGTCGAGCCGCTCCGTCGCGACCTCGGCCCGCCCGGTCTCGAGGAAGGTGAGGTGCCGGTTCACCTCGGACTGGGCGCCGACGAACGCGCGGAGGCCGGTCCCGAGGACGAGCGCCGCCGGCTCGTCGGCGCGGGCGACCGCCTCGTCCAGGAGGCACTGCAGTTCGGTCGCGATCGCCGCCGCCGCCTCCTCCATCTCGCCGGCGACGAGCCCCTTCAGGAACCGGCGACGCTGCACCATCGACTCGAAGTTCTCGCGGTAGTGCAGGAGACGCTCGCGCATGCAGAGGAGGTTCTCGCGCTGCACCGCGTCCCCCTCGGCGGTCGTCGCGTCGACCAGGAGCGCCATCGACTCGTCGTGCAGCGCGCGGGCGCGGTCGGCGCCCCGCTCGCTCCCGGTGTGCGTGTAGCCCAGCACCGCGCTCTGGAGGGAGGCGAGGCTCGAGTCGAACCTCGCGAGGACGTCGACCCGGTCCGCGGTCTCGTCGAGCTGGCGGAGATCGGCCGTCGCCCGCTCGGTCCCGACGAGCGCCAGGATCGCGATCGACGCGTGCAGCGTGAGGACGACTCCGAATCCGAGCGCGACGCGGGAGCCGAGAGAGATCGAACAGCCCATGCCTCGGTTCCGCGTCATGCGATCACGCGGGGAGGAAGGGGAGCCGCCGACGTCGCGTCGGGCTCGCGGGGACGCTCGCGTCGGAGGCGCGCGTCTCGACGATCGGGGTGCGCCTCGCGGCGGACGTCCGCCGCGCCGCCGGCGGGAGCGACGCGGACGCGTCGCGGACCGGGGGCCTCTTCGAGCGGCGGGCTCGCGCCGAGGGCGCCGAGAGGGGCGCCGCCACGCCCGACTTCAAGAACGTCCTCCGCTCGTCGAATCCCACGTTCCCGCTCTCCCTCTCTCCTTGCTCCGGCGACCGCCGGCGATCCTCTAGGTCGGAGGGCTCACGACCTCCGGGTCGGGTGCGATCGCCGGGAGGGTGAAGCGGAACGTGCTCCCACGTCCGACCTCGCTGTCGACGTCGATCCGACCCCCGTGGAGTTCGACCAGATCGCGGCAGATGTTGAGGCCCAGACCGAGTCCCGATTCGAGGACGCTGTCGCCGTTCCCGACCTGAAACAGCCGGTCGAACACGCGGTCCTTCACTTCCGGCGCGATCCCCTTCCCCGCGTCGCGGACGGCGACCTCGACCCACGCGTCGTCGACGCGGCGGGCGCGGAGCTCGATCCAGCCGCCGGGCTCGGTGAACTTCAACGCGTTGCCGAGGAGGTTTCCGACGATCTGGGCGACCCGCGCCTCGTCGGCGCGCACGGCGGGGAGGCCTTCCTCGATGCGCGACCGGAGCGTGATGTCCCGCTCCGCCGCGATCGACTCCATCGCCCGCACCGCCTCCTCGAGGAGGTCCTCCACGCGGACGTCGCCGAGCTCGAGGGAGAGCTTCCCCGTCTCCAGGCGCGTGATGTCGAGGATGTCGTTCACGTGCAGCGCGACCCGGCCGCAGTTCTGGCGCGCGATGTCGAGGTACTCGCGCTGCTCGTCGTTGATCGGGCCCGCGACGCCGTCGAGGACGAGGGCCACGAACTCCTGGATGGCGGTGAGCGGCGTCTTCAGCTCGTGCGACAGCGTGTGGTAGAAGCTGCGGATCTCCTGGTTCCGGCGCTTCAGCTCCTCGACCGTCCGCTCGAGCTTCCGGCGGGCCTTCGATCGCTCGAACACCAGGGCCCGCTTCTCGAGCGCGTTCCGCACCGATCTCCGGAGCGCGTCGCGGCTCAGCCTCGCCTTGTCGACGTAGTCCGCCGCGCCGAGCCGGAGCGCCTCGATCGCGACCTCGGTGCTCGAGTTCCCGGTCAGCATGATGAGCGCGGCGCCGTGCGGGTGGTCCTTCAGCCGCTTCAGGACGTCCAGGCCGGTCATGTCCGGGAGGCTGTGGTCCAGCAGGACGCAGTCCGGCCGCTCGCGCGCGATCGCCTCGATCGCCTCCTCCCCCGATTCCGCGGTGACGAACCGGTGGCTCGACTCGGCGTCGTCGAGCATGAACCTGCAGATGTCCCGATCGTCGGGACAGTCGTCGACCACCAGGATCAGGGGCACGCGAGTCCTCCTCCGCTACGACTCGAGGAGAGTCGAGATGACGCGCACGATGCGGGACGACGGCGTCGGCTTGTGGAAGACGCGCCGGACGCTGCACCATTCGTCGAACAGACCGGGGACCTCGTAGTCACGGCGACCGGTCAGGATGACCACCGGCACCTCGAAGACCGCCGGGTGGCTCCGGAGCTGGCGGAGCACGTCGGCGCCCGACAGCTTCGGGAGACCGAGGTCGAGCACGATCAGGTCGGGACCGTCGGAGAGCGCGCGCTCCAGGCCCTCGATCCCGTCGAACGCGCTGCTGACCTCGAACCCCTCGTGACGCAATCGAATGCCGAGGAGGTAGTTCAGGGAGGAGTGATCCTCGATGACCAGGACCTTCTTCCGTCCCGTGTCCGGAAGCACGCCCGAGTTCGCGCTCTTCGTCGCTTCCAGTTCCAGCAGCTTCGCACCGTCGTTCCACATGACTTGCCCATCCCACGTTCGTCGACCCATCTCCCGATGCCACCACGGCATCCGGTCGGTCTAGATCGGACGATCGATGCCCCCACTTCAGCGGGAGATCGGGCGAATTCGGCCTTCCGGGGCCACGCACGAGCGGGTCGTCGTTTCCATCGACATTCGGGGCGGTCCGCCTTCAGTGAATCGACCGGGACGGGACATGAGCCGGAAAGGGAGGAAAGCACGAGAGCGGAGGGGAGAGTGCGCCCGCGCGGACCGGGGAAGATCCCGCGGCAGGCGGGGGCCGGGCGGTTCGGCCGTCGCGCCCTCGGGACGCGTCTTGATCCGCGCACCGAACTCGGTCAGGCTCGGAGGATCCGACACCGCTCCTCCGGGGGCCCAGACGAACCGGCACGGCCCATGACGTTCGAACAGCAGCTCGAGAAGATCGAGACCCGGCCCGGCTTCATCGCCGCGCTCGACCAGAGCGGCGGCAGCACTCCGAAGGCGCTCCGCCTGTACGGCGTCGGCGAGGACGAGTACTCCGGCGACGAGGAGATGTTCGGGAAGGTGCACGAGATGCGGACGCGCATCGTCACCAGCCCGAGCTTCGACGGCGACCGGATCCTCGGGGCGATCCTGTTCGAGAACACGATGGACCGCGAGATCGCCGGGAAGAAGAGCGCGCGCTACCTCTGGGAGGAGAAGCAGGTCGTCCCCTTCCTGAAGGTCGACAAGGGGTTGGCCGAGGAGAAGGACGGCGTCCGGCTCATGAAGCCGATCCCGGACCTCGACTCGCTCCTCGCGCGCGCGAAGGAGGCCGGCGTCTTCGGCACGAAGATGCGGTCGGTCATCGAGCTCGCGAACGAGGCCGGCATCCGGGCGAACGTGGCGCAGCAGTTCGAGATCGGCCACCGGATCCTCGCGGCCGGCCTGGTGCCGATCATCGAACCGGAGGTCGACATCCACTCCCCGGAGAAGGCGAAGGCCGAGCAGATCCTGAAGGCCGCCCTGCTCGAGCACCTCGGGAAGCTGCCTCCCGACCAGCGGGTCATGCTGAAGCTCACGCTCCCCGAGCAGGCCGGGTTCTACTCCGACTGCATCGAGCACCCGAACGTCCTGAAGGTCGTCGCGCTCTCCGGCGGCTACTCGCGCGAGGAGGCGAACGCGAAGCTCGCCGCGAACCACGGCATGGTCGCGAGCTTCTCGCGCGCGCTGACCGAGGGGCTCACCGCGCAGCAGAGCGACGAGGAGTTCGACCGGGCGCTCGACGCGTCGATCGCGAGCATCTTCGAGGCGTCGAGCACCTGAGGACGGCCGCGCGGCGCCCCGTCCGTCGAAGGCGCCCCGTCCGTCGAAGAGGTACCGTCGGGGCGAGGAGCCGCCGCAGCCCCGCCGGACCTCTTCCGCCGGCTGCTACGGCAGCAGGTCGACCTTCAGGGCGTTCGAGAGGCCGATGCCGCCGGGGACGCCGGCGTCGGGGTAGGCCGCCTGGAGGTACGCGCTGACCGGGCCGCCGCCGCCGGGGACGCTCGGCAGCAGGATCCGGCCGTCCGCGTCGGTCGGAACGACGAACTCGACGAGCGGCGCCGTCGGGACGAACGTGCCGAGGCCGAGCGGGGTCTGCCCCTGGCCGAGGCCGGCGAAGAAGTGGACCGGCGTGGACGCCGGCGCGCCGGAGAGGAGGAGGTCCGCCTCGCCGCCGGTCTGGAGCGGGTCGCCGCAGAGCGCCAGCGCGGAGTTCCCCGGCCCGCCCGAGCCGAGGTCGGTCTGGCAGACGGTCTGGGCGCGGATCGCGTCGACGTGCTGGATCAGCGCGCGGAGCGACACCTCGGCCGCGGCCTGGGCGGTCGGCCAGGTGATGTTCTTGCCGACGTGGATGTGGCCGGCCGCGACGCACCAGTCGGGGTCGGCCGGCGAGGCGTGGACGCCGCGGTACCAGACCCCGTGGTACGCCATGAACTCCGACAGGAAGCCGCCGCCGTCGCCGGTGAAGCAGATGAACGAGTTCAGCCCCGGGAACTGCGCGGCGACGTCGTTCACGATCTGCTGGACCGGCAGCGACGAGCGCCGGAGCGTCCCCGCGGGGACCGACGGGTCGGGAGGTGTCGGCGTCGGCTGCTTCGGGTTGACGTAGTCGTTGATCCACGACGTCCGGTTGTACTGGTTCATCTCGACCTCCCAGTTGAGGGAGGAGGAGCTCCGGCTGAAGGTGATGATCGCGATCGGCTTCACCGCGTTGGCGATGTTCCAGAAGTCGACCGAGGTGTCCTGGTAGTCGACCTCGAGGTCGCCGGTCCCCTTCCCGCAGCTCGTGCAGGTCGGCGGGCTGAACTCGGGGAAGTACGAGTAGACGTCGTAGCCGCGGTTCTCCCAGTTCTGCCCGATCCAGCCCAGCGGGTTCTGAACCGGGCTCGGGCTGAAGCGGCGGATCGCCTCGTTCGACGGCGGCCAGTAGCCGGTCAGCAGGATGCACGGGTTCGCGCCGGCCGACACGAAGCTCGGCGGCGCGGCCGGGCGGCGCTCGAGCCGCGCCGCGGCCGGGTCGGCCTTCACCAGGCGCTTGGTCGCGGTCCCGCTCTGGGCGCGGAGGTCGGGGGCGGCCACGAGGGCGGCGGCGAGCGCGAGCGACGACGCGACGGCGCGCGAGGAGGGACGGTCCATGCGGGGCTCCGGATCGGCGGATGGGACGGACGGGTTCTCGGCGCGCCGATCGTACCCGAGCCGGGGCCGAGGGCGGGAAGCGTCTCCCGGACCGTGGGGGTTCGCGCCCCCCCACGCCGGCCCGCGCCCGAGTAGACTGAGGGCGTTCGAGGCGCCTCCTCGACCGATCGGGGACGGCGCTCGGCCGAAGGAAGAAGGAGGTCTCCGTGCGTCACCCCCCCACGCTCCGATCCGTCGTCGCCCTCGCTCTCCTCTCCGCGCTCGCCGCGTTCACGGCGCCGGCCGCCGCGCAGACGACCTGGTACGTCGACGCGGCGGCGACCCAGGTCGCGGACGGCTCGGCCGGCAAGCCGTTCCGGACGATCCAGAAGGGGGTCGACCACGCCGCGGCCGGCGACATCGTGTCGGTCGCGCCCGGCGACTACCACGAGAACGTCGTGATCCCGAACCTCGGGATCCGCATCGAGAGCCAGGGCGGCCCGCTGGTGACGACGCTCCGCGCGCTGCACCCCGGCCCCGCGGTCCACAGCGACTACATCCTGAAGCCGCAGCCGCCGTGGGCGACGTTCCACGGGTTCACGGTGACCGACAGCACGGTCGGGATCTCCGACGACGACTACCTGCGCGTCGAGCGCTGCATCGTCACGGGGAACGACGTCGGCTCGCTCGCGAAGGGGCCGCACTTCGTGCACAGCACGATCGTCGGGAACGGGGTCGGGATCCAGGAGAAGGGGCTCGGCGCGCTCGCCGTCGAGTGCATCGTCTTCGGGAACACGAACTGGGACTACCTGAACCCGACGATCACGTCGGTCGGGTCGTTCGTCGACTGCGTCGGCCTGGTGACGGTCTCCGACCTCGTCGGGGCCGGGTACAGCAACGTCCTGCACGCCGACCCGCAGCTCTGGGGGCCGACCGGTCAGGAGTTCCACCTCACGCGGACGTCCCCGTGCATCGACTACGTCGGGGCGGACGACGTCGGCGCGCTCGAGTTCGACCCGACGTTCGGGAACGACGTCCAGGACGTCGGCGGCGGCCTCGCCGGAGCGGCCGGCGTGCCGACGCTGACGCTCGACGGGTTCCTCTTCCCGGGCGAGACGCTGGTCGTCCAGGTCGGCGGCGGCCTCCCCGGCGGGAGCGCCGTCTTCGTGGTCGGGGGCGCCGGCCTCTTCGCGCCGTTCCTCGGCGGCACCCTCGTCCCGTCCCCGGACGTCGTGTCGCCGCCCGTCCCGCTCGACGCGCTCGGGGCGCTCACCACCCTCGCCGTCTGGCCCCCGTCCGTCCCCTCCGGCACCACGGTCTTCACCCAGGCCTGGCTCCCCGACCCCGCCGGCCCCCAGGGGTTCGCCGCGACGAACGGCCTGAAGCTGACCGCGCCGTGACCCTCCCGCCGGGCCCCGCCCCGGGGCCCGGCGTCCACCCCCTGGACTCCGCCCCCTCCCCGGGCCGCGACCGAGAAACTCCTCCCGCGCCCCCAGAAAGGGCGCAAGAAAGGGCGGAAGTCGATCCGATCGGGTGCTAGATTCTCGCGTTCGACGATCCCCGATAGCTCAGTTGGTAGAGCAACCGGCTGTTAACCGGTTTGTCGTAGGTTCG
Organism: bacterium; assembly: GCA_030428825.1. Taxonomy (GTDB): domain Bacteria; phylum Planctomycetota; class B15-G4; order B15-G4; family JADJEK01; genus JAUIEL01. Next base: position 131 of record JAUIEL010000276.1, on the reverse strand, counting down.
AGTCCTACTCGGGGAGCCAGACGAAGGCCGCGACGCGCGGCGTGAGGCCGCCCGGGGTTCCGGGCGGCCTTTCTTCGTCTCGGGAGCGCGCGGAAGTCGGGGACGGGGCGCCGGTTGTGGGGTCGGGGCGG
>JAUIEL010000275.1 GCA_030428825.1 bacterium | reverse complement strand
GGTTCTCGAAGTGCCCGCCGTCGGTCAGCGCGAGCCGCTTCCCCTCGGTCGTCAGGCGGTGGTCCTCGAACCACGGCGGCACGATCCAACGGAGGAGCGAAACCGGCAACACGCCCTTCAGGAAGTAAGCGGTCTGGTTCCACGAGGCGCAGTCGTCGCCCTCGACCCAACCGACTCCCCAGGCGTCGACGAAGTATCCGAGGTCGAAGTTCAGCAGGTAGAGGAGCTTCGAGGCGAGCCATCCCTGCTTCAGGCTGGTCGAGTCGACCGCCGCTCCGGAGATCGCGACGCCATACGCGGGCGTCATCCACCAACGGCTCCCTTCGGCGTCGCATTCGACGTGAACGTAGTCCGTGGCCCGCGATCCCGCGCGGAGAGGGGTGAGTTCGAACGCGTCGCCGCTCCGGTTCTTCACGAGTGGTGAAGGGTCGTCCTTGAGGCTGACATGTGCGTTCACGATCCAGAACGGCTTGTCGCGGCTCGGGCCGACGCCCGCGATGCTCTCCTCGCTGGTTCGGAGCAGGTTCTCGTCACGGCAGGTGCCCCAGTTGCTGTGCGTTCGGAGGAGCGGTCGGTCGTAGTGGAAGGCCTGCTGGATCCCCTGCCGATAGTCCTCTCTCACGCCCCACGGGTTTCGCTGATAGTGGAACGGCACTTCGTTGACGAACGCCGCGAACGGCCAGAAGCACACGTGGGCGCCGAAGTTCGAGATCAGCTCCACCGTACTCTTCGACGCGTGTCCGTCGGTGAGGTAGTGGCCGTGCTGGGTGAGGTGTTGGAGGTGCTCGGAGCCTGGCCGCAGAAGCTCGTCCGGATCGTCGTGCAGCATGTACCACGACCCGGCGTAACCTCCGCCCGAGACCGTCGAGAGGAAGCCGACCTCGTGGAGGACTCCGAGGTCGTGCAGGCCTCGCACGACGCCGGTGCAGAACGTCGCGCTGCGGATCCCGCCGCCCGAGAGCGCGAGTCCGACGTACTCCGTGTGGCGCTCCGCGCCCTTCGCCTCGCGGATCCGACGGAACTCGTCTCCGTACATGAAGTCGAGCTTCGCGCGATTCAGCCGTGAGGTCCGCCGGTGTCGATTCGGCGGCGCGGTCGCCGCGCCGTCCGGCTTCGTTTCGGTCTCACTCGGGTCGCTCTCGGCGGTCGAGGTCGCGCGTCGCTCCGGCGCGGGCTCCGCCGTGGCGCCGTCCGGGGTCGCTTCGATCATCAGGGCGCTGTAGTACGCGAACGCCCCGTTTCGCTCGATCAGCTCCCTCGTCTCGCTCCTCGTCGTCGCGGAAAGGGCCGAGCGCGTCAGATCGCTCGTTCCCGCGGGGCCGCGGACGCTCTCGGTCCGAGCAGCCACGGTGCCTTCCCACCGGGTGTAGTCGTGCGCGCAGGCGGCGAGGAGAAAGGCCGGGACGAGCGCGGCTCGAGAGATGCGTCGCGCGATTCGATGTCGAGAGTGGTCCATTGCGTTTCCTCCCCTTCGGAGGAAACCCACTCTAGCCGCCGCGCTACCCGTGGCGCGCTACCCGGCCGCCACCTCGACCTTCGACTCCTCGATCAGCTTCCGGAAGCGCGCGAAGAGATAGAGCGCGTCGTGCGGCCCCGGGGCGGCCTCCGGGTGGTACTGGACCGTGAAGCACGGGGACTCGATCAGCTCGAGCCCCTCGACGGTGTCGTCGTTCAGGTTCTTGTGCGAGATGCGCGCCATCGACAGGTCGAGCGAGTCGGGGTCGACCGCGAACGAGTGGTTCTGCGACGTGATCTCGGTCTTGCCGGTCGTCAGGTCGATCACCGGCTGGTTCGCGCCGTGGTGGCCGAACTTCATCTTGTACGTCTTCGCGCCGAGCGCGAGCGCCGTGAGCTGATGGCCGAGGCAGATGCCGAACGTCGGGACGCGCTCGCCGAGGAAGGTGCGGATCGTCTCGACCGCGTAGCTGACCGGCTCGGGGTCGCCGGGGCCGTTCGACAGGAAGACGCCGTCCGGCTTCAGCGCCAGGACCTCGGCCGCGGTGCTGTGGCCGGGGACCACCGTCACGTCGAAGCCGGACTCGACCAGGCCGCGGAGGATGTTGTTCTTGATGCCGAAGTCGTACGCGACGACCTTGAAGCGCGGCTCGGGGACCGGCGCGCGCTTCACGAACGAGTCGTCGAACCCCTCGGTCCACTCCTCGACCGCCCAGCGCGTCACCTCGCGCACGCAGTCGCGGCCGTCGAGGGACGGCGACTTCCGGACCTTCCGGAGCAGCGAGTCGTGGTCGAGGTCGTCGGACGAGATCACCGCCCGCATCGCGCCGCGCGCGCGGACGTGCATCACGATGTCCCGCGTGTCGACCCCTTCGATCCCGACGACGTGGTGCTCCTTCAGGTATTCGTCGAGGGTCGCCGTCGCCCGGTGGCTCGAGGCGACCCGCGAGAACTCGCGGACGATGAACCCCTGGGTGTGGACCGCGCGCGACTCGACGTCCTCCGGGTTGACGCCGTAGTTGCCGATCAGCGGATACGTCATCAGGACGAGCTGGCCGCGGTACGACGGGTCGGTCAGGATCTCCTGGTAGCCGCTCATCGCGGTGTTGAAGACGACCTCGCCGTACGCCTCCCCCTTGGCGCCGAAGGCGAACCCCTCGTGGACGACGCCGTCCTCGAACACGAGGACGGCCTTCCTGCGGTCGGTCATGACGTTTCTCGATCCGGATCGGGGTCGGAGTTGATCAGGGCCGCAAGGTATCCCGCCCCGAAGCCGTTGTCGATGTTCACCGTGGCGACGTTCGAGGCGCAGGAGTTCAGCATCCCGAGGAACGCCGCCAGACCGCCGAACGAGGCGCCGTATCCGACGCTCGTCGGGACCGCGATCACCGGCCGGGCGACGAGGCCGCCGACGACCGACGGCAGGGCCCCCTCCATCCCGGCGCAGACCACGAGGACCCGCGCCGCGCGCAAGAGCTCTCCCTCGGCGAGGATACGGTGGAGCGCCGCGACCCCGACGTCGAACCTCGCCTCGACCCGCGCCCCCATCAGCTCGGCCGTGACGCGCGCCTCCTCGGCGACCGGGATGTCCGCCGTCCCCGCGGTCACCACCGCCACCAGCCCCTTCCCGGGCGGCCGCTCGGCGCCGTCGCGCTCGATCGTGATCGCTCGCGCCCGCTCGTGCCGCGTGGCGGACGGGCAGCTGCGGCGGACCGCCTCCCAACACGCCTCGTCCGCCCGGGTCAGGAGGACCCGATCCGACCGGGCCGCGAGCTCGGCCGCGATCGCCGCCGCGTCGTCCGGCCGTTTCCCCTCGCAGAGGACCACCTCGGGGAAGCCGCAGCGGAGCTCGCGGTGGTGGTCGAGGCGCGCGAACCCGAGGTCGCCGATCGGCGGGGCGGCGAGCCGGCGCGCCGCCTCGTCCGGCGCGACCCGGCCGGCGGCGACCGCGTCGAGGAGTTCCTTCAGCGAGTCGTGGTTCATTGTCCGGTCGCGTACGCGTCGAGGGTGAGGTCGTCGGGCCCGCGCCGGGCGAGCTCGTGGTAGCCGAGCCCCGCGATCATCACCGCGTTGTCGGTCGTCCGGGAGAGCTCGGGGAGGAAGACCCGCACCCCGCGTTCGGCCGCCTCCTCCGCGAACCGCTCGCGCAGCCGCGAGTTCGCCGCGCAGCCGCCGCCGATCACGAGGTCGTCGGCGCCGGTCCGCTCGACCGCCCGGAACGCGGCCCGGACCAGCCCCTCGACGACCGCCTCCTGGAACGACGCGGCCATGTCGCGGACGTTCTCCTCGGTCGTCTCGAGCGGCGGGTGCTTCGAGTTCCGGCCGGTCACCCGATAGAGGACCGCGGTCTTCAGCCCGGAGAACGAGAAGTCGATCACGTCCCGCTCGCGGCCGAGGAGCGGCGGCTTGAACGGGAACCGCGTCCGGTCCCCCTCCTTCGCGAGCCGGTCGATCACCGGGCCGCCGGGATAGCCGAGGTCGAGGATCGCCGCCACCTTGTCGAACGCCTCGCCCGCCGCGTCGTCCGCCGTCGCCCCGATCTCGACCGGTTCGAACGGCGTGTCGTGCCGGAAGAGCGACGTGTGTCCTCCGGAGACGACCAGCGACACGAACGGCGGGCGCGGCGGGACGGGGTCGTCCATCCACGAGGCGTAGACGTGGGCCGCGATGTGGTCGACGCCGACGAGCGGCTTGCCGGCGGCGAGCGCGAACGCCTTCGCGGCGGAGAGGCCGACCAGCAACGCGCCGATCAGGCCGGGGCGGTGGGTGACCGCGACCGCGTCGACGTCCGCCGGGCGGAGTCCGGCCCGCTCGAGCGCGCTCTCGATCACCGGGAGGATCACCTCCAGGTGGCTCCGGCTGGCGACCTCCGGCACCGGGCCGCCGAACTTCGCGTGCAGGTCGACCTGCGAGCGGACGACGTCGGAGAGGACGACGCGGCCGTCCTCCACGACCGCCGCCGCGGTCTCGTCGCACGAAGATTCGATGCCGAGGACCTTCACGTCAGTCGATGGCGGGGAAGACCTTCTCTCCCCGCAGCAGGTCGACCGCGGCCCGGAGCTGCCGGTCGACGTGACCGTCCTCGCTCTCGACGTTCCGCTCGTGGGCGGGGCAGCGTTCGGCGATCTCGGCCCAGGTCTCCTCGTCGATCTCCCGGTCGGCGAGGTACGCGTACAGCCAGCGCTGCTCGTCGCGCGTCCGGATCGGGACGTACAGGTCGGGGTGCAGCCCGCGGTCCTCGACGAACCGCTGGGGGTCGTCGTTCCGACGGCGGATCCGCTCGAGCGAGCGCCCGGCCGGCGTGATCCACCGCGACGTCGTGATCTTGATCCGCGCGATCCGCTCCTCGCCGTCGACGACGTAGCGGCGCGGGATGACCGACTGGACCATCCCCTTCCCGAACGTCCGGTCGCCGACCAGCGTGGCGCGGAGGTGGTCCTGCAGCGCGCCGGCGACGATCTCGGTGGCGCTCGCCGACGCGCGATCGACGAGGAGGGCGAGCGGTACGCCGCGGAACGTCGCCTCGCGCTCCGACGTCCGATACACCTCGTTCGTCCCCGGCGTCCGTCCCTCGGTCCGGAGGACGATGCCGTCGTCGAGGAAGAGGCTCGTCACCTCGATCGCCTGGTCGAGGAAGCCGCCGCGGTTGCCGCGCAGGTCGAGGACGAGCGACTTCATCCCGGCGAGCGCGAGGCGGTTCAGCGCCTCCTCCAGCTCGTCGACCGACCGCTCCTGGAACTGCTTCAGCCGGACGTAGCCGATCCCGCGCTCGGGGTCGACGATCCGCGGGTCGACGACCGACGGCCGCCAGATCCGCGCGCGGAGCACCTTCCGCTCGTACGGCTCGGCCGTCTCCCCCTCGGCCGACCACGGACGGATCCGGAGCTCGACCGCCTTCCCCTCGCCGTCCTTCACCTTGATCAGGTCGGTCACCTCCTGGGTGCTCATGTCGCGCGTGTCGACGCCGTCGACCCCGACGATCCGGTCCCCGGGCCCGAGCCCCGCCCCCTCCGCCGGCGACCCGGGGAAGGCGTACAGCACGGTCACCGCCGGGGCGTCGCCGTAGATCATGAACCCGATCCCGACGTAGTTCCCCTCGTTCTCCTCCGTGAACTCGTCCTCCATGTCCGGGTCGATGAACTGCGAGTACGGGTCGCGGTTCACGATCCCCCGGATGGCGTCGTACGCGAGCTCCTCGGGGCGGGTCTGCTCGTAGTACCGGTCGGAGACGAGCCGGGCCGCGTCCATGATCCACGCCATCTCGTCCCGCTCCTCCGTGCGGAGGGCCTCCTTGAAGAGGACGTGGTACATGAACAGGGCGCACGTCGTCGCCACGCAGGCGGGGACGAGGAAGGCGGTGAGGAAGGCGCGGGTGGCGGAGTTCATGGCGACGTCATGTTAGCCGGTCGGCACGAGCGCCGATCGGACCTCGCCGCGGTTCCGCCTCAGGAGAGCGAGGCGACGAACTCGGCGATCCGGTCGCACCCGCGCTGCAGGTCGTCGAGGGAGGCGGCGTACGAGAGGCGGAACGCCCGGTCGACGCCGAACTCGCCCCCGGGGACGACCGACACGTGGGCCTCGTCGAGGAGCGCGTCGCAGAAGGCCGCCGAGTCGGCGATCGCGGCGCCGGCGGGGCTCTTCCGGCCGATCAGCGCGGCGATCGACGGGAAGACGTAGAACGCCCCCTCGGGGACCGGGACGTCGAGCCCCTCCACCGCGGAGAGGCGGTCGCGGACCAGGCGCTGGCGCTCCTCGAACGCCTGACGCATCCGTTCGACGTCGGCCGAACACTCCTCGATCGCCGCGATCGCCGCGTGCTGGGCGATCGAGTTCGCGTTCGACGTGGTGTGGCTCTGGATCTTCGCCATCGCCGCCAGCACCTCGCGCGGCGCCAGCGCGAAGCCGAGCCGCCAGCCGGTCATCGCGTACGACTTCGACATGCCGTGGCAGACGATCGTCCGCTCGCGCATCTCCGGCCGGGCGCCGGCGATCGAGCGGTGGCGCGCGCCGCCGTAGACGAGCGAGCCGTAGATCTCGTCGGACACGACGAGGAGGTCGCGCTCGATGCAGACGTCGGCGATCTCGCCGAGCCGCGCCTCGTCGAGGACGGCGCCGGTCGGATTGTTCGGCGAGTTCAGGATCAGGAGCTTCGTCTTCGGGCCGGCGGCCTCGGCGACCGTCTCCGCCGTGAGGTGGTACCCGTCCTCGGCGCGCGTCTCGATCGCCTTCATCGTCCCGCCGGCGAGCGTCACCTGCTCGGGGTACGACAGCCAGTACGGCGTCGGGACGAGCACCTCGTCCCCTTCGTCGACGAGGGCGAGGATCGCGTGGGAGAGCGCCTGCTTCGCCCCGGCGGTCACCAGGATCTCGCCGGCCGGGTCGTAGTGGACCGCCTGCGTCCGCTCGAACGCGCGGGCGATCGCGCTCCGGAGCGCCGGGAGCCCCTCGTTCGCCGTGTAGTGGGTCGCCCCGTCGTCGATCGCCCGATGGGCCGCCTCGCGGGCGCGCGCCGGCGTGTCGAAGTCCGGCTCGCCGAGGCCGAACGCGAGGACGTCCTGGCCCGCGTCGCGGAGCTCCTGGGCGCGTCGCGCCAGCCGGAAGGTGGCGGACGGCTTCAGGTTGCGGGCGCGACGGCTGAGCGCGAACGGCATCGGGTCGTTCCTCGGGCGCCGGTCTCGGCGGGACGGGGTGAATCGGCCAGGGTAGCAGCGCCCGGAGGAGCGTTGAAGGGTGATCCCGCGCGGCCCGTCCGGCAGGCCGTCCCCAAACAGGTGCAAGACGGAGCGGCTTCGCACGTAGAATGAGGGATTCGACTTCGTCCGGACCCTCGGGTCCCGAGCCGGCAGGGGCGTGATCGCGTGAAGAAGGCGACTCGCAAGGTGTTGTTCGTCCTCGCCTTCGTGGTGGGGCTCTCGTACTTCGCGTTCACGATCCTCTTCTTCGACCCGTTCGAGAAGAGGGTGCTCGCCGCGTACGAGGGCTCGGCCGTCGCGATCGAGTACGTCGTCCCGAAGAACGTCGACTTCTTCGTTCACAAGCGCGGTCTGGAAGACGACTTCCGCCCGGGCGAGTTCCCGGTCCCCGCGGCCTGGGAGGACGTCGAGCTGTCGCGGCCGTGGCAGCGGTTCGAGCGGACCTCCCTCCACGCCGAGCTCGCCGAGTCGTTGCGGGTCGACGAGACGATCGAGGAGATCCGGCGGGCGTGCCGCGAGGTCCCGGTGCTCGACCCGCTGACGGACCTGTTGGGGAAGGACCTGGCGGTCTTCGGCCGGGTCGCCGGACGCGGTTTCGACGAGTCGGAGACCTGCGTCGTCGCCGCCGGCACCCGGATGGCGAAGCTGGCGTACGAGGCGGCGGGGCAGGGGTGGCTGCGCGGGCTCCTTTCGATCCCGATCGAGGTCGAGGAGGACGAGTACGGCGTCCGGCGCGTCACCCTCGAGGACGGGACGACGATCCACCTCTACCGCCACCACGAGGTGTTCGTGCTCGGCACCGGGCCGCTGCTGGTGCGGGAGGTGATCGGCCTGCTCGACGACCGCGAGCGATCGCTCGGGTACGCGCGGGCGTACCACGCCACCGTCGCGCAGGACGTCGACGAGTGGGCGGGGATGCGGCGCGACCGCCAGGAGGTGACCGAGGACGAGGTCGGCGAGCGGGTCCAGGTCCACGGCGACCTCCGGACGCTCTTCTCGCGGACCGAGGCGGACGAGCGGTTCCTCGAGCACCGCGGTCAGGTGTCGCGGTGGATCCTCGGGCGGATGTTCAACCCGCGCTACTTCGAGACCGTCACGCTCGACCTCGGGTTCGGGGACGCGCTCGACCTGCGCGGGAACATCGTCTTCAACAAGGACGCGGCGGCGCAGGCGGAGAGCGGGTTCTACGACCGGAAGACGTTCGAGCTGAAGAAGGCGATGGACGGCGCCGCGGCCCTCCTGCCGGCGGAGACGTTCTT
>JAUIEL010000938.1 GCA_030428825.1 bacterium | reverse complement strand
CGTCGCCGCCGCGATCGCGCCCGCCCCGAACCCGCCGAGCGAGCCGGCGGTCGGCTGGAGCGGGAGGAACGGAAGGAGCGGGAGGAGCGCGACGGCGAGGAGGGCGGCGGTCGTCGTCGCCAGCCCGAGCGCGGCCGCGGTGGCGAGCCCGCCCGACCCGACGAGGCGGCGACCGGCGACGCGGGCCCACCCCCGCCCGATGGCGACCTGCGCCGTGGCGACGACGATCGCGACCCACCATCCGAACGCGCTCTCGAACACCGGCGGGAGGGGCGGCCGGTCGAGGAACCGCGGGGCGTGGTGAAGCGCCGCCGCGATCGTGAGGAGGAGGAACGCCAGACGGGCCACGTCACCCCCCGATCCGGACGGGGGCGATCTGCGGCGTCCGGTGCCGTCGGTGCGCGTCGTCTCTGCGGTTCAAGGGGCGGGGCCGGGCTCCCATCGTATCCGGACGATCTCGTTTCCGGATCCGTTTCTGGAAACGAACGCCGGCGGGCGGGGTCGGGGAGTTAGGTTCTGCGGTGCATGCGCCCCCCGCTCGTCCTCCTCGGCACCCATCGCTCCGGCACCACGCTGCTGGTGCGTCTCCTCCGCGCGCTCGGGCTGTTCGCCGGCGCGCGGCTGGAGGCGAACCTCGAGCCGTGGTTCTTCCTCCGCCGGAACGAGTGGCTCCTCCGGCGCGCCGGCGGGGCGTGGGACCGTCCGCGGCCGCTACGCGAGCTGCTCGAGGACCGGGAGTTCTTCGCGGCGGCGGTCGAGCGGTTCGCGAGCGACGTGCGCGGGCGCGCCTTCCGCGAGTTCACCGGCGGCGACCGCGGGGCGCTCGACGGCGCGTGGGGATGGAAGGACCCGCGGAACGTCTTCACGCTCGACGTCTGGTCGGCCGTCTTCCCCGGCGCGCGCGCGGTCCACGTCACCCGCCACGGCGTCGACGTCGCGGCGAGCCTCCTCGAGCGGACGACGCGCGCCCGCGCCCGCGGCGACTCGGTGCTGAGGGTCTGGCCGCTCCCGAACCGGATCAAGGCGGCGCTGTCCCCGTACGACTTCCGGAACTGGTACGGGCAGTCGGCGCGCTGCCGCACCCTCGAGGCGTCGTTCGAGCTCTGGGAGGAGTCGGTCGACGAGGCGGACCGCGCGCTCGACCGCCACCGCGCCGCGGGGCTCGAGACGCTCGAGCTGTCGTTCGAGTCGCTCGTCCGCGCGCCGGCCGACGAGCTCTCGCGCGTGGCGCGGTTCGCCGGCATCGACGCGTCGGCGGAGGCGCTCGAGCGCGCGACGGCGGACGTCCTCGCCGAGCGGGGGGAGGCGTACCGGAACGACCCGCGCCTCGTCGCCTTCTTCGAGACGGTGCGGGACCGTCCGGCGATGCGGCGGCGCGGCGCTCGCGCGACGGGGGAAGGGGCGTGACCGGTCCGCCCGACGGTCCGTTCGTGATCGGCGGGCTCGGCGGGAGCGGCACGCGGCTGGTCGCCCGGATCGCGATCGACGCCGGCGTCGACCTCGGGCGGGATCTGAACGACTCGCTCGACCACCTCGGCTTCACGCTGCTGTTCAAGCGTCCGCGCTGGCTCGACCGGGCCGAGCGCGAGCGGCCGGCCGAGCTCGA
>JAUIEL010000937.1 GCA_030428825.1 bacterium | reverse complement strand
AGGTCGAAGACGTACTTCGTCGTGAGGTACGTGCCGACCATGTATCCGGCGGTCGTGTGGACGATCCCCTTCGGCTTCCCCGTCGTGCCGGACGTGTAGAGGGTGAAGAGGAGCTGTTCGGAGTCGACCGGGGTCGCCTCGCAGACGCGATCCGCCGCCGCCACGACGTCGTGATACCAGTGGTCCCGGCCGTCCTCCCACTCGACGTCCTGGCCGGTCCGTCGCACGACGACGACCTTCTCGACCGACGGGCACTCCGCCACCGCCTCGTCGACCTGAGGCTTGAGCGGCAGGACGGCCCCCTTGCGGTAGCCGCCGTCGGCGGTGATCACCGCCTTCGCCTCGGCGTCGAGGATCCGGTCGCGGAGCGCGTCCGCCGAGAACCCGCCGAACACGACCGAGTGGGCGGCGCCGATCCGGGCGCAGGCGAGGCACGCGATCGCCAGCTCGGGGACCATCGGCATGTAGATCGCGACCCGGTCCCCCGCCTCGACCCCGAGCCCCTTCAGCGCGTTCGCGAACCGGCTGACCTCGGCGTGGAGCTGGTCGTACGTGATCGTCCGGACGTCCCCCGGCTCTCCTTCCCAGAGGATCGCCGCCTTGTTCCGCCGCCCGGTCACGAGGTGCCGGTCGAGGCAGTTGTACGCGATGTTCGTCTTCCCGCCGACGAACCACTTCGCGTGCGGCACCTCCCACTCGAGGACCTCCTGGAACGGCTCGAACCAGTGGAACGCCCCCGCCACCTCGCCGAAGAACCCCTCGGGGTCGTCGATCGAGCGGTCGTACAGCCGGCGGTACTCGTCCATCGACTTCAGGTGGGCCTTCTCCGCGAACTCCGCCGGCGGCGGGAAGACGCGGCCCTCCTTCAGGATCGACTCGATGTCGGGCTGGTGGGTCATGACACTCCTTCGCGCGGTCGGGAGAGACGGGGCGCGAGGGCGATCATAGCAGCCGCCCCGCGCGACGGTCGGCGGCGCCGGGAGGAGACGTCAGACGAGCCTCCGGGCCCTCAGCTCCTCGAGGATCCGCCGCGTCGCCGGCGACTTGTTGAGGGTGTAGAAGTGGATGCCGGGCGCGCCGCCCTCGAGCAGGCCGCGGCACTGCGCCGTCGCGTGCTCGATGCCGATCCGCCGGACCGCCTCGGCGTCGTGGGCGACGCCGTCGAGCTTCTTCAGGAGTCCGGTCGGGATCCTCGCCCCGCACATCTGCGTGAACCGCTTCACCTGCGCGGCGTTCGTGATCGGCATGATCCCCGGCACCATCGGCTGGGTGATCCCCGCCGCCCGCGCCCGCTTCACGAACTCGAAGTAGTCGATGTTGTCGAAGAAGAGCTGGCTGCCCAGGAAGTCGGAGCCGGCGTCCGCCTTCCGCTTCAGGTTCTGGAGGTCGACCTCCTTGTCCGTCGCCTCGACGTGCCCCTCGGGATAGAACGCCCCGCCGAGGCAGAAGTCGAACCCCTCCCTGATGAACGCGGTCAGCTCGTTCGCGTAGCCGAAGCCCCCCTCCGTCCGGACGAACTCGCTCCGCCCCTCCGGGGGGTCGCCGCGGAGCGCGAGGACGTTCTCGATCCCCGTCGAAGCGAGCTTCCCGAGGACCTGCGCGATCTCG
>JAUIEL010000274.1 GCA_030428825.1 bacterium | reverse complement strand
CGCCGCGGCCGGTCGACGTGAGGACCGGCAGGAGCGCCAGGAGGGTGGTCGCGGTCGTCATCAGGCAGGGGCGGATCCGCTTCTTCCCCGCCTCGACGACCGCCTCGCGGATCTCGCGCCGGGTCGTCGGAGCGTTCCGCTCGAACGACTGCTTCAGGTAGGTCGAGATCACCACTCCGTCGTCCGTCGCGATGCCGAACAGGGCGAGGAAGCCGACCCAGACCGCCACGCTCAGGTTGATCGGCTGCACCTGGAACAGCTCGCCGAGGTGGACCCCGAGGACCTCGACGTCGAGGAAGCCGGGCCGGCCGTACGCCCAGAGGAGGAGGAAGCCCCCGGCCCACGCCACGGCGACGCCGGAGAAGACGATCGCCGCGCTCGTCACGCTCCGGAAGTGCAGGTAGAGGATCAGCAGGATCAGGAAGAGCGCGACGGGGAGGACCGCGGCGAGCGTCTTCTGCGCCCGGACCTGGTTCTCCCAGGCGCCGGCGAACCGGTACGACACGCCGGGGGGGATCTCGAGCCGGCCGTCGGCGACCGCCGCGTCGAGCGCCGCCCGGCACGTCTCCACCGCGTCGACCTCCGGCACGCCGGCGCGCTGCCCGAACGTCACGTACGCGGTGAGGAACGTCTCCTCGCTCCGGATCATCTGCGGACCGCGCACGTACCGGATCGACGCGAGCTGGGAGAGCGGGATCTGCACCGCCTCGTCGACCGGGACCAGGATGCGCGCGAGCGCCTCGTACGAGTCGCGCAGCTCGCGCTGGTAGCGGACCCGGACCGGGTACCGCTCGCGCCCCTCGACCGTCGTCGTCACCGGGCGTCCGCCGACCGCGACCTCGATGACGTCCTGCACCGCCCGGATCGGCACGCCGTAGCGCGCGATCGCCTCGCGGTCGATCTCGATCTCCAGGTACGGTTTCCCGACCACGCGGTCGGCCAGCACGGTCGCCGGCTCGACGACCGGGACCTCCTTCAGGATCGCCTCGACGTCGACCGCGACCCGCTCGATCGTCGCGAGATCGGGACCGACGACCTTCAAGCCGAGGTTCGAGCGCATGCCGGTCTGGAGCATCACGCGGCGCGCCTCGATCGGCTGGAGGTACGACGCGCCCGTCGTCCCCGGGATCGTCCCCGCCCGCTCGATCTCGCGCCAGATGTCGCGCGGCGTCTCGATCTCGTCGCGCCACCGCCGCACCCGGTTCCCGTCCTCGTCGACGGCGTACTCCGGCACGTACTGGATGATCGTCTCGATCATCGAGATCGGCGCCGGATCGAGCGCGCTGTCGACGCGGCCGATCTTTCCGACCGCGCTCTCGATCTCGGGGATCGACCGGAACGCGAGGTCCTGCTTCCGGAGGACGTCCATCGCCTCGCCGATCGACGCGTGCGGCATCGTGGTCGGCATGTAGAGGAACGAACCCTCGTCGAGCGGGGGCATGAACTCCTTCCCGAGTCCGGGGAACGCGTGGCGGGCCCACACGGCGACCTCGCTCTTCGCGGCTCGTTCGGGGAGGGCCCCGAAGACCCGGTCGAAGCCGAGCCAGACCGTCGCGCCGGTCACGACGAGCGCCGCCGGGACGAGCAGGAAGAGCAGCTTGATCCGCAGGAACAGCCGGAGCAGCGGCTCGTACGCGAGCTGGAACAGCCGGAAGAAGAGGAGCAGCCCGCCCACGATCGCCACCACGAACCCCGCGTTCGGGAGGAGGCCGGCCTCCGGGCCGAGCGGCTCCCACGCCGCCGCCAGCACCACGGCGACGGCGAGCGCGAGGACGAGGTTCGTCGCGACGACGAGCGCGCGCCGGAGCCCCGCCGGCAGCCGCGGCGCCGCCAGCCCGTAGGCGGCGAGGACGGCGACCGTCGCCCCGACCGGCCACCCGACCGTCGCGCCGAGGACGAGCCCGAAGAGGACGACCGCGCCGAGCAGCAGCGCGCGGAGGGTCCTCCCCGGGACGCGGCCGGCGAGGAGGACGTGCGCGGCCGGCGGGATCATCGTCAGCGCGACGACGACCGACGCGAGGAGGGCGAGCGTCTTCGTCCACGCGAGCGGTGAGAAGAGCTTCCCCTCGGCGCCGGTCATCGTGAAGACCGGCAGGAAGCTGACGACGGTCGTCGCGATCGCGGTCACGACCGCCCCGCCGACCTCGGCCGCCGCCTCCCGCAGCACCGAGAGCGCCTCCCGGTACGTGAGCCCGCGCCCGCCGGCGGTCCGCTCGTCGAGGTGGCGGAGCATGTTCTCGCTCAGGACGATCCCCATGTCGACGATCGTCCCGACCGCGATCGCGATCCCCGACAGCGCCACGATGTTCGCGTCGACCGAGAACGCCTTCATGCCGAGGAACGTGAGCAGGACGGTGATCGGCAGCAGCGCCGAGATCAGGATCGAACTGCGGAGGTGCATCACCATCACGAGCACGACGACGATCGTGACGAGCACCTGCTGCAGGATCGCGTCGTTCAGCGTGTCGAGGGTCTCGAGGATCAGCCCGGTCCGGTCGTAGAACGGGACGATCGTCATCTTCACGCGCCGGCCGTCCTCGAGGGTCGTCTCCGGCAGGCCGGGCGCGATCTCCGCGATCTTCGCCTTGACGTTCTCGATCACCTCCAGCGGGTTCGCGCCGTAGCGCACGACGACGACGCCGCCGACCGCCTCCGCCCCGTCCTTGTCGAGCGCGCCGCGCCGGAGCGCCGGACCGAGCGTCACGTGCGCGACGTTCGACACGTAGACCGGGACGCCGTCGCGCGACTTGACGACCGTCCGCTCGAGGTCCTCGACCGACCGGAGGAACCCGAGTCCGCGCACGACGTACTCGACCCGGTTCAGCTCGATCGTCCGCGCGGACACGTCGACGTTCGACCGGCGCACCGCGTCGAAGACGTCGCCGAGCGTGACCCCGTACGCGCGCATCGCGTCCGGGTCGACGTCGACCTGGTACTCCCGCACGAACCCGCCGATCGAGCCGACCTCGCTGACCCCGTCGGCCCCCTGCAGCGCGTACCGGACCAGCCAGTCCTGCGTCGAACGGAGCTCGGCGAGCGAGAACCCCGGCGCCGGAGCGCCGTCCTGGTCGCGCCCCTCGAGCGTGTACCAGAAGACCTGGCCGAGCGGCGTCGCGTCGGGCCCGAGCGCCGGCCGGACGCCGTCCGGGAGCGTCCCCGCGGAGAGCGAGTTCAGCTTCTCCAGCAGCCGGCTGCGCGACCAGTAGAAGTCGACGTCGTCCTCGAAGATGACGAAGATCGACGAGAACCCGAACAGCGAGTTGCTGCGGATCGTCTTGACGCCGGGGACGCCGAGCAGCGAGACCGTGAGCGGATAGGTGACCTGGTCCTCGACGTCCTGCGGCGAGCGGCCGACCCATTCGGTGAAGACGATCTGCTGGTTCTCGCCGGTGTCCGGGATCGCGTCGACCGGGACCGGGTGCCGCGGGAGCCCCTCGATCTCCCAGTCGAACGGCGCCACGAGGACGCCCCAGAAGACCACGAACGCCGCCGTCAGGGCGACGACGACCTTGTTCTCGAGGCAGAAGCCGATCAGGCCTCCCATCCACGTGCGCTCGCCGTCCACCTCAGCGCTCCTCGCCGGCCGGGATCACCGACACCTCTTCGCCGCACCGGAGCATCGCCGACCCGAAGTACGGGTTCGCGATCCGCTCCTCGAGCTGGAACCAGTCCGCGCCGCGGTCGTCGAACGCCATCGGGCAGTGGAACCGGCGGAGCGGCGCCTCGAGCGACGGTCGCCAGCGACGGAGCAGCCCCGGCAGCGCCTCGGAGAGCGCGAGGAAGCCGCGCCGCTGCCGCTCGAGGTCGCCGGCGCCGCGCGTCGCCTCGCGGACGCCGGCCCGGATCGTCTCCCGGTCTCGCTCCCACGCGAGGAGCGCCTCCGCGTCGAGCGCGCCGGCGTCGAGGTCCGCCGCCGCCCGATCGAGCGCGCGGAGCGACATCCGCGCGCCGCTCGCGTCGTCGGCGGCGAGCCGCTCGGACGCCTCGGCGTAGAGCGACACGACCTCCGCGAGGCCGGCCCGGAACGCGACCGGCGCCTCGTACGTCCGCTCCGGCGGCGGCGCGTCGTCTTCCTCGCCGCCGCCCGACTCGGACATCATCGACGGACGGGCTCGGATCTGCAGCGCCGAGTCGATCTTGAAGTTCCCCTCCACGACGACCCGCTCTCCCTCGGCGAGCCCGTCCTTCACGACGTAGTCGTCGCCGGCGCGCGGGCCGAGGACCACCTCCCGCCCCTCGTACGTCGGCTCGTCGGTCCCCTCGACCTCGACGTAGACGACGGCGCGCGTGCCGGTCCGGAGCGGCGCCGTCGCCGGGACGACGAGCGGCGGGCCGCTCGCCGCGCCGCCCGCGTACCCGAGCGACTCGGTCGTCACGATCGGCATGCCGCAGACCGGACAGTCTCCCGGGCCGTCCGCGACCTCCTCCGGGTGCATGGGGCAGACCCACTTCCCGGCCAGGTACCCCTCCTCGACGACGCCCCCCTCGCCGAGCTTCGAACGGACGACCGCCCGCACAAACATCCCCGGCTTGAGGCGCCCGTCGTCGTTCGGCACGTTCACCCGCACCTTCACCGAGCGCGACCGCTCGTCGAGGACCGGCTGGACGAACGCGATCCGTCCCTCGAACCGCTCGCCGGGGTAGCTCTCGCTCTCGAACTCGACGGTCTGGCCGAGGCGGAGCCACTGGACGTCCGACTCGTAGGCGTCGAGGTGGACCCAGACCCGCGTCAGGTCGGCGATCGTGTAGATCGGCGTGCCGACGTCGACGTACATCCCCTCGAAGCCGTTCTTGTGGACGACGATCCCGCCCGCGGGGGCGTAGATGGTGACGTGGTCCTGCGGCTCGTCCGCGCGCTCGATCTCCGCCACCTGGGGGTCGGTCAGTCCCCAGAGGCGGAGCTTCTCGCGCGCCGCCTGCAGCGCCACCCTCCCGAACCGATCGTCGGGGCGCTGGCGCGCGCGCTCCGCCGCCTGCTGCAGCTCGCGTTGCGCGGTCAGGAGGTCGGGGCTGTAGAGGACGACCATGTGGTCCCCCTTCTTGACCGCGACGCCGGTGTAGTCGACGAACAGGCGTTCGAGGCGGCCGGCGATCCAGGCCGTGATCGACTTCACGCGCGACTCGTCGAGCGCGACCTTGCCGACCATCCGGACCTCGTGCGCCACGTAGCGCCGCTCGACCGACGCCGTCCGGACCTCGGCGAGCGCGCGGCCGGTCTCCGACATCGTGAGCCGGCGCGGGTGGTCGTGCCCCGTCTCCTCCGCGAGCGGGACGAGGTCCATGCCGCAGATCGGACATTTCTCGTTCGAAGGGAGCCGGACCTGCGGGTGCATCGGACAGGTCCAGACCGACGGCGCGGCGGGCGGGGGCTCGACCGCGGCCGCCGTCCGCCCGTCGCCGGCCGTCCCCTCCGCCGGGACGGCCGTCCGCCGCCCGACCCAGAACGCGACCAGCGTCACCACGATCAGCGCCACGACGACCGCGGCCAGGTGCGAGCGCTTCACGGCTCACCTCCGTTCCTGCGAACCTCCCGACCCTCCGTCTCCGGCACGTCCTCCGCGCCGGGCGGCCGGACGGCGACGAGGCGCCCGAGGGCGCCCCCCGTCAGGTAGTCGAGCTCGACGAGCGCCGTCTCGCGGTCGGCGAGGGCGCGCACGGCGAGGAGCCGGAGCTCGAGCACCTCCCGCTCGGCGGCGATCAAGCGGTCGAGGTCGACGAGGCCGCCGACGTAGTCCTGCTCGGAGAGCTCGAGCTTCTCCTCCGCCCGTGGGAGGAGCCGCTCGACGTACAGCGCCCGGTCCTCCTCGCTCTCGAGGCTCCGCTGGACCGCGGCGACGGCGCGCCGTTCGGCGTCCCGGATCAGGCTCCGCCGCGACGCCCGCTCCGCCTCGAGGAGCTGCTCGGCCCGCTCGATCGCCGCCTCGTTCTTGTCCCACCAGATCGGGAGGTTCAGGCCGACGCCGAGGATCGTCGGGTCGTCCCCGTTCCCGGAGACCGACATCCCCGCCGGGACGTCGAGCGCCTTCGTGCCGATGTAGTCGAGGCCGACGGAGAAGTCCGGGTACCACCCGAGCTCGGCGAGCGCGACCGCCGCGTCCTGGCGGAGGACGCGATGGGCCTGGACCTTGACCGGGCCGAAGTCGCGCGCCCGCTCGACCAGCGTCGCCGCGTCGACCGCCGAGGCCGCGACCTCGTCCGGCGCGGGGAACCGGACCGCGAGCGGGGCGTCCGGCGCGCGATCGAGCGACGCGTTGAGCGACGCGATCGCGTCGAGGCGCCGGCGCCCGAGGTTCTTCCGCTCGGACTCCCGCCGGTCGATCTCCATCAAGATCGAGAGGTAGTCCGCCTTCGGGGTCGTCCCGGAGAGGAAGCGCGCCTCGATCGACTCCGACAGCCGGTCGAGCAGGTCGACCTGCCGCTCGGTGACGTCGATCGCGGTCTCGAGGTCGAAGAGGTTCCAGTACGCGCTCGCGACCCCCTTCGCGATCCGCAGCCGCTCCTCGACGAGCTGCTCGCGGAGCTGGTGCGCGTCGTGGAGCGCGATCTCCGCCCGCAGGTCGCGCTTCCCCCAGAACGGGAACGCCTGCGACACCCCCGCCTTCCACTCCTGCGATCCGACGCGCGTCTCGACCGACTCGAGGAAGACGCCGAACTGCACGCGGGGGTCGTCGAGCGCGCCGTCGAGCACGATCCGCTGCAGCGCCGCCCGATACCGGTGGAACGTCGCCGTCAGCCCCGGGTGACGGCGGATCGCCGCCTCCTGGAGCTCCGCGAGCGTCAGCGGCCGCGCGTCGTCGACCGCGACCGGCCGGAGCCAGTCGCGCTCGATCGCGTCGAGCCGCGCCAGCTCGTCCTCGGGGATCGACACGCACCCGGCCGCCGCGGCGAGCGCGCACGCCGCGAGACGGGGTCCTCCCCCACGCACGATGGACATGATCTCTTCCTCGACACCGGACGGAACGCGACCCCGGTCGTCACGGCGACGGCCGGGGACGAGGCGGGGCGGGGTCGAGGATCAGAAGCGGAAGGAGCAGAGGAGCACGGGACGCGGAACGCCGGGCGGCGGCACTCCCGTGGTCCACGGGGAGAGCCGGAGGCTCGGCCCGACCGTCGCGGCGATCGGCGGCGCCGCGGAGGACGGGGCGACGTCGAGCGCCGGCTTGACGTCCGCCGTCGCCGGGAGCGCCGGCGGGGCGGGAGGCGCCTCGGGATCGAGCGGCGAGGAGCAGGGACAACCGCTCGGCTCGCGGACGGCCGGCCCCTCGCCGGCGCCGTCGTCGACCTCCTCGCAGCAGCAGCAGGTCGGCGCCGCGTCCCCGCAGCACGACTCGACCTCCCCCTCCGGCGCCGCGGCGAGGGCCGCCGGCGCGAAGGCGCCCCAGAGGGCGACGAGGAGAGAGAGGACGCGGGTCGTCATGAAGGGAAGTCTATCCCGGGGTTCCGGAGCATGCCAGGGGAGGGGGTTCGCCGGCTTCCCCGTCGATCCATATCGGACGGGGACGCCGCAGGCTGGAGGCCGGGGACGGGAGGGGCGGATCGCCGGGAACGCGCGTCTCCGCGGCCGCCGCGCCGTACGCTCGGGGCACCCTGCCGTCCGATCGGATTCCGCCATGCGCCCCCTCGCCCTCGTCCTCGTCGCCGGACTCGCCCTCTCCCCGCTCCTCCTCGGCACCCCGCGCCGCGCCGCCGCCCCGGACGAGGAGGCGGGGATCGTGGTCGCGGGGACCGTCCTGGCGGCGGCGAACACCCGCACGAAGCAGGATCGGGTCCCCGACCGGTGGCGTATCGATCTCGACGGAGACGGCGTCGAGGACTTCACGCTGCACGACCGCGAGCACCTCGGCTCGCCGTTGTCCGAGCTCGTTCGCGAGGGCGTCCGCGTCGAGGTCTCGCTCCGGAAGGTCGAGCGCGCGCGGGAGACGTACGAACTGATCCGCTGGCTCCGGATCGGCGCCCGCTGACGCCGACCGGACCCCGCGCCGATCAGTCGCCGTAGACCGTCACCTTCATCGTGCCGAACCCGAGGATGTTCTTCACGTGGGTGTCGACGTGGTGGATCGAGCCGATGCCGCCCTTGCGCGCGATGTTGTCGATGCTCGCGTCGCCGGCGGCGAAGATGCCGAAGAACGACGTCGCCTCCCCCGTCGCCGACTTCGACGGCGCGCCGTTCCCCGTCACGTGCGTCGGGAACTTCACGTCGGTGTAGATCACCCCGATCGCCGGCGAGTAGACCGACAGGCAGCCGGTCGAGAACGGCAGCGCGGCGAGGAGGGCGAGGGAGGCGAGCTTCGACTTCATGGGTCTCTCCGGTTCTTCGGTTGGATCGAGCCGACATCGTAGCGGGGAGGAGGGCCGACGCCGGAGGTCGGTCGACGTTCCTGGAACGGGGTGGTGAGGGATCCTCGCCCCCGAGTCGTTTTTTCCTCTCCGTCCGCGTCCGGTCCGCTCGCCGTTCGAGTTCTCTCCT
>JAUIEL010000936.1 GCA_030428825.1 bacterium | reverse complement strand
GTCGCTCGAGGTGCTCGCCGCGGCGGCCGCGAACCCCGCGCTGATCGACGCGCTCCGCGAGCGGAAGCGGTTCGAGTTCGTCGAGGGCTCGGTCGACGGGATCGACGCGCTGATCTCGACCACGGGGTACACCGGCGAGAAGGTCGGCTACGAGCTGCTCGTCCACCCCGACCACCTCCCGCAGCTCTGGTCGCTGCTGATCGAGAAGGGGACGCCGCTCGGCCTCGTCCCGTGCGGGCTCGGCGCGCGCGATTCGACGCGGATCGAGGCCGGGTTCCCGCTCTGGGGACACGAGCTCGCCGGGCCGTACGGCGTGACGCCGATCGAGGCGGGGTACGGCGGGTCGGTGAAGTTCCACAAGCCGTTCTTCGTCGGCCGCGACGCGATGCGCGCGCACGAGGAGACCCGGAGTCGTCAGATCGTCCGGTTCGTCGTCGAGGGGAAGGGGCGGATGGCGAGGGACGGCGCGCCGATGGTCGGCGGCGACGGGAAGTACGTCGGCGTCGTGACGAGCTGCACCCAGGTCGGCGACCGCCAGGTCGGACTCGCGCTCGTCGACCGCCGGTCGGCGGCGCGAGGGACGGAGCTGTTCGTCTACCGCCTGCCGCCGGACCTCGACCGTCAGCCGCCGGCGAAGCGGATGAGCGACCTCGAGGCCGGCGACGCCGTCCTCCTCCCGGCGAAGGCGACGGTGGTCAAGCGGTTCCTCTGATCGCGTGAGACGGCGATCGAGGCGGGCGGGCCGGACGGGCGGGGTCCGGCGCCGCCCGCGCGACCGTCACTGCGTCACGCCGACCAGCGCGTTCGACGCGGTGTACCCCTGCGGGCCGGTCGGGTCGACGATCCAGTACTGGACGTGGATCGGGAACCCCGGCGCGACGCCGGACGGGAAGGTCGTCAGGAGGTTCAGCGACCCGGTCGGCCCGCTCGGCAGCGCCGCGACGACGTTCGGGAACGGGACGAGCGTGCCACCGAAGAACGGCGCCGACAGGTTCGTGAACCCGACGATCAGGTTCGCCGTCGCGTTCGGCGCCGCGTTCGTCAGGTTCAGCGAGACGACCGAACCGCCGGCGAGCGCGCCCGCGCCGACCAGCTTCGGCGCGCCGGACGCCCCGGCGAGGTCGTTCCCGAGGTTCGCCCAGTCCGGCGAGGGGCCGACGTACGACCGCGACTCGGCGTCGTCGACGGCCGGGCCGGAGGCGCTCAGACCGCCGAAGTGGATCACGCGGTCGCCGGTCGGGTCGTACGCCATCCCGTTGAACCAGCGCCCCGGCCCGGCGGCGCTCGTCTGCGTCCAGTCGACGCCGTCCCACTCCCAGGTGTCGGTCAGCGCGACGCCCGAGGAGGTCCCGCCGTGGAGCACGACCCGGCCCCGCCCCGGATCCCACACCAGGCTGAAGTAGTTGCGCGGCGGCGGGAGCGTCGCCGGGAAGAGCTGCGTCCACGTCGTCCCGTTCCACCCCCACATGTCGTTGTAGAGGCCGGTCTCGGTGGTCGAGCCGCCGAGGAGGATCACCTGCCCCGAGTTCGGGTCGTACACCATGCGGTGTCCGGCGCGCCGAGGCGGCTTGGCGGCGGGGGAGAGCGGGGTCCAGGCGACGCCGTCGAACGCCC
>JAUIEL010000273.1 GCA_030428825.1 bacterium | reverse complement strand
CCGGACGCCGCTGACGAAGATCCTCGGGCTACTGCCGATCGCGCGCGACCCGACCTGCGACGCGGAGCAGCGGCACGAGGCGTTCGACGGGATCGACTCGGGGGCCGAGGAGCTGCGCGACCTCGTCGACGGCATCCTCCAGTTCGTCGAGTTCAGGCAGGGGGAGCGCGTCGTCCAGGCGGTCGACCTGCGCGCCCTGACCGACGAGGCGATCCGGTGGGTGCGGGAACGCCGACGGGACCGGGCGTTCGGCGTCGAGGTCGAGTGCGCGCTCCCGTCCGCCGTCGTCACCGGATCGCGCCAGATGCTCTTCACCATGCTCGGCCACCTGATCGACAACGCGGTGAAGTTCTCTCCCTCCGGCGTCACGGCGGGGGTGACGGTCACGATCTCCCCCGAGCTCGAGGGGAAGGCGCTCCGCGTCGACGTCGTCGATCGCGGCGAGGGGATCGCGCCGGAGCTCCTGAAGTCGCTCTTCCAGCCGTTCTCGCAACGGGACGAGGAGTTCACCGGGCAGGCGGAGGGCTCGGGGCTCGGGTTGGTGCTGGTCCGGTCGGTGGTGGAGCAGCACGGGGGGCGCCTCGAGGCGCACTCGACGCTCGGGGTCGGGACGACCTTGACCGTGATCCTCCCCACGGACGGCACCTGACGATGTCGCGGGGCTTCACCCTCGTCGAACTCCTGATCGTCCTGGTGGTCGGCATGATCCTCGCCGGGACGGTCATCCCCGCCGCGTCGACGCTCGACGACCAGGTGCTGCTCGCCGACGCGAACGTCCTCGTCGCCGACCTCGAGTTCGCGCAGGCGCGCGCGGTCGCCACCGGGCAGAGCCACCGGATCCTGTTCGACCCGGACGCCGAGAGCTACACCGTCGAGTCGCCTCCCGGCACGATCCTCGACGAGCCGTTGTCGCGCCGGCCGTGGCACCGCAGGCTGGCGGAGAAGGGGAACACGGGGATCGGGACCGTGAACTTCGGCGGGACGAACGCGATCCTGTTCGACGCCGCGGGGACCCCCGACAACGGCGGGAACGTCCGCCTGGCCGTGAGCCGCGAGATGCAGTGCCTGATCGAGGTGGCGCCGGTGACGGGGAAGGTCACGCTGACGATCCCCTGACCGCGCCCCGCTCGGCGGAAGGCGGTCTCACGTCCGGCACGCGGGATGCGTACCCTGAACCGGTCCGTCCCGGAGCCCTCCATGACCCTCCGTCTGATCGCCCTGATGAGCGTCACGCTGTTCTGCTGCCTCGCGGCGTTCGGGCTCCTCCTGAGCCGCTCCGAGGACGCGATCATGGAGGAGGTCGAGCGGACGGTCTCCGAGGCGGGGAAGCAGACGGTGGCGGCGTTCGCGAAGCGGGAGCTCCGGTTCGTCTCGAGCGGCGAGGTCGGCTTCGGGATGTCGCTGGCGTGGGAGGGGGACGAGCCGTCCGACCTCCGGGAGGGGGTCGCGCGTCGGGTGTTCCGGTCGCCGGCGACGGCGTTCGACCCGTGCGACTGTCCGATCCACCGGGCGGTCGGGACGCCGAAGGAGATGCTCGTGGTGACCGTCGACGCGGCGCTCGGCCCGGGGGCGCCGGAGGGGCCCCGGCCGGACGGGCGCGGCGTCCCCGATCTCGAGGGGCTGCTGGAGCGCGTGCGGGAGCGGCACGGCGGCGAGCTGCCGAGCAACGCGTTCTTCATCCGCGCGTCGAACGTCTCGACCGAACTCGGCGACGACGAGATCCGGGCGCGCATCCCGATGTTCCGGTTCGCCGCCGAGGGCGAACCGGAGTCGTCGTTCGAGGTCGAGCGGCACGCGGTGCGGCTGGGCGAGGGAGAGGGGTTCGTCCTCGACGTCGAGCCGGCCCGGGCCCACGCGGCGATCGAGGACGTGGTCCTCTCCCTCCCGACGAGGGACTACGCGACGCTGTTCGACAAGATCCGCGAGCGGATGCTGTTCCTCTTCCTCGGCGTCTTCGCGCTCGGCACCGTCCTCTCGGCCGGGCTCGCGAGGCGGTTCACGAGGCCGATCCGCGAGCTCGACGAGGGGCTGCGGCGGGTCTCGGACGGGGACCTCGAGACGCGCGTCGCGGTGGCGGGCGGGGACGAGGTCGGGCGGCTGGGGCTCGGGTTCAACGACATGACGCGCCGGCTCCGCGTCGGGCGCGAGCGGGCGCGGGAGCTGACGCGCCAGGAGAAGCTGTCGGCGCTCGGCCGGCTCGCCGCCGGCGTCGCGCACGACGTCCGGAACCCGCTCCACTCGATCAACCTCTCGCTGCAGCACCTGCGCGAGACGAGCGCCCCCGAGGACGCCGCGCGCGCGGCGGAGTTCGAGCGGACGCTCGACGTGATCCGGCGCGAGATCCACCGCCTCGACGGCATGGTCGCCAACTTCCTCCGGTTCGCCCGGAGCGAGCGGCGCGAGCGGCGGCCGGTCGACCTGGGGGACCTCCTCTCCGAGACGGCGCAGCTCGTCCGGAAGGAGGCGGAGCACCGCGACGTGCGCGTCGAGGTCGAGGCGGCGGCGGGCGCGGCGGCGATCGAGGCGGACGTCGAGGCGCTCCGCTCCGCGCTCCTGAACCTGGTGCTGAACGCGCTCGAGGCGATGGAGGACGGCGGCACGGTGACGCTCCGGACCCGGCGGGGGGCGGGCGCGGTCGTCGTGGAGGTCGTCGACGACGGGCCGGGGATCGAAGAGGCGGAGCAGGAGCGCGTCTTCGAGTTCGGCTACACGACGCGGGACGGGGGGCACGGGCTCGGACTGGCGATGGTCCACCAGATCGTGGTGGAGGAGCACGGCGGTCGGGTCGAGCTCGAGAGCGCCCCGGGGACCGGGACGACCTTCCGGCTGGAGCTCCCGGACGCGAGGGGCGACTCGTGAGCGCGGCGAGGCTCCTCCTGGTCGACGACGAGGAGACGCAGCGGGAGATGCTCGCGTCGATCCTCGGCCGCGCCGGGTACGAGGTCGAGACCGCGGCGGACGGGCGCGCGGCGCTCGAGCGCCTCGAGGCGGCGACGTTCGACCTCGTCCTCTCCGACCAGCGGATGCCGGGGCTCGACGGGCTGGAGCTCCTCCGCCGCGTCCGGGCCACCCCGGGCGCGCCGCCGGTGATCCTGATGACCGCGTTCGGGTCGGTGTCGTCGGCGGTCGAGGCGATGAAGCACGGCGCCGCCGACTACCTCACCAAGCCGTTCGAGAAGGACGAGCTCCTGCTCGTCCTCGACAAGGTCCACCGGCAGCGGTCGCTGGAGGAGGAGGTCGTCCGCCTCCGGAGCGCGCTCGCCGACCGCGTCCGGCTGGAGGGGATCGTCGGCGCGTCGCCGCCGATGCAGGAGGTCTACTCGATCATCGAGCGCGTCGCCGACACCGACGTGTCGGTCCTCGTGACCGGCGAGAGCGGCACCGGGAAGGAGCTGGTCGCGCGGGCGATCCACGCCCGGAGCCGCCGCGCCGACGGGCCGTTCGTCGCCATCAACTGCGCGGCCGTCCCGGAGACGCTGCTGGAGAGCGAGTTCTTCGGGCACGAGCGGGGCGCGTTCTCCGGCGCGACGCAGTCCCGGTCCGGGGCGTTCGAGCGGGCGGACGGCGGGACGCTGCTGCTCGACGAGATCGGCGCGATGCGCGTCGACCTCCAGGCGAAGCTCCTGCGCGTCCTGCAGGAGCGCGAGGTCCACCGGCTGGGGGCCGACCGGCCGCGCCGCGTCGACGTCCGGATCGTCGCCGCCACCAGCGAGGACCTCGAGGAGGCGATCCGGGAGCGGTCGTTCCGCGAGGACCTGTTCTACCGGCTGAACGTCGTCCCGATCGCGCTCCCGCCGCTCCGCGACCGGGCCGAGGACGTGCCGGTGCTGCTCGAGCACTTCGCCCGGCTCGCCGCGGCGCGCTTCGACCGGGATCCCCCGGAGATCGACTCGGAGGTCGTCGAGCGGTGCCTCCGCCACCCGTGGCCGGGGAACGTGCGGGAGCTCCAGAACTGCGTCGAGCGGATGGTCGTCCTCGCGCGCGGCGCGACCCTCGGACCCGACGACCTGCCGCCGGTCGTCCGGGACGGCCCCGGGGAGGCGGGGACGCCCGACGGGTTCGACCTCCCGGCCGAGGGGGTCGTGCTCGACGAACTCGAGCGGCACCTGATCCTCCAGGCGCTCCGGCGGTCCCGCGGCTCGCTCGGCCCGGCGGCCCGGCTGGTCGGCATCACGTACAAGACGCTCCAGTACCGCATCCGGAAGCACCGGATCGAGCGGGCGGAGTGGGCGCGCGACGGCGTCGATCCGGCCGGCCCGCGCGTCGAGTCGGAGTCGCGCCGACCCCAAATGGGGTAGAACCGGCCCGAAACCGAGTCGGCGGGGACCGCATCGGAGCGCGCGAACCGACCCCGGACGGACGCTCGAGGGCCCGCATGTTCTCTCTCGTGAAGCGGTACACCCGCTGGCTGCACACGCGGTGGCCGGCCGGCGGGGTCGAGAAGCTCCCGGACGTGGCGGAGGACGGCTCGACGAACGTCCCCGGCGTCCACGTCGTCGGCGACCTGACCGGGGTGCCGCTGCTGAAGCTCGCCGCCGACTCGGGGGCGCGCGTGATCCGGAAGATCGCCGAATCCCCGGGGTTCGAGCCGGGGACGGGGGACGACGACGTCCTCGACGTGGCGATCGTCGGGGGCGGCGTCTCCGGCATGGCGGCGGCGCTCGAGGCGCGGCGGCGGGGGCTGCGGTTCCGGGTGTTCGAGGCGGCCGAGCCGTTCGCGACGATCGTCAACTTCCCGAAGGCGAAGCCGATCTACACCTACCCGAGCGACCTCGTCCCGGCGGGGGAGCTGCAGTTCTCCCCGGCGGCCGACGTGAAGGAGGCGCTCCTCGCCGAGCTGCGGGCGCAGACCGTCGAGCTCGGGATCGAACCGACGCCGGCCCGGGTCGACAGGGTCGGCCGGAGCGGCGGGACGCTCGAGGTCGTCCTCGCCGACGGGGACCCGGTGCCGGCGCGGCACGTCGTCCTCGCGATCGGACGGTCCGGGAACCACCGGAAGCTCGAAGTCCCGGGCGAGGAGCGGGACAAGGTCTCGAACCGGCTGCACGACCCCGCCGACTTCCGCGGCCGGCGCGCGCTGGTCGTCGGCGGCGGCGACTCGGCGCTGGAGGCGGCGATCGCGCTCGCCCGCGGCGGGGCGCACGTGACGCTCTCGTACCGGAAGGAGGAGTTCAGCCGCCCGAAGCCCGAGAACGTCGAGAGCCTCGAGGCGCTGCGGCGCGACCCGTCGGCGGACGTCTCGGTCGAACGCCCGTCGAGCGAGCGGGTCACCGCGTCGGCCGGTCCGTCCCTCGACGATCCCGACCGCCCCGTCGGATCGCTCGCGCTCCGAATGGGGACCGAGGTGAAGGAGATCGGCGACGACGACGTGACGCTCGTCGACCGGAGCGGCGCGGAGGAGACGCTCGCGAACGACGCGGTCTTCGCGATGATCGGGCGCGAGCCGCCGCTCGACTTCTTCCGTCGCTCCGGTGTCCGGATCCGCGGGGAGTGGAGCGTCGCGAGCAAGGTCGGTCTCGTCGCGTTCTTCGCCTTCTGCGCCTTCCTCTACCACTGGAAGACCGACCTCGGGTTCGGGCTGAAGAGCGCGTTCGCCGCGCGGGGGCTGTTCCCGTTCCACCTCGCCCCGGCGGACGACCCCTCGACCCTGCTCGGGACGATCCGGGTCTCGATGCACAACCCGAGCTTCTGGTACACGCTCGCGTACACGGTCTGCATCGTGCTGTTCGGGATCCGACGGATCCGGCGGCGGCGGACGCCGTACGTCACCCTGCAGACCGCCTCCCTCACCGCCATCCAGGTCGTCCCGCTCTTCCTCCTGCCGTTCGTGGTCCTGCCGTGGCTCGGCCACAACGGCGCGTTCGACGCGGGCGCGGGACGGTCGGTCGCGGACGCGCTCTTCCCGGTCACCGAGTGGGACGCGCACGGCCGCGAGTACTGGCGCTCGGTCGGGTTCATCCTCGCCTGGCCGCTCCTCCCCTGGAACCTCTTCACCGACCAGCCGATCACGGCGTGGATCGTCATCGGACTCCTGCAGACGTTCGTGCTGATCCCGCTCCTCGTCAGGAAGTGGGGGAAGGGGGCGTACTGCGGGTGGATCTGCTCGTGCGGGGCGCTCGCGGAGACGATGGGGGACGCGCACCGCCACAAGATGCCGCACGGGCCGAAGTGGAACCGCGCGAACATGATCGGCCAGGCGTTCCTCCTCCTGGCGTTCGTGCTCCTCCTCCTCCGCGTGGCCGGATGGCTCGCGCCGGAGGGGCGGTTCAAGGAGATCGTCGACTCGGCGTACATGCTCGGGTTCCTCGGGAAGGACCGGAACTGGGGCGATCTCCCGTTCCCGATGAACTTCCTGAACTACGCGTGGTTCGTCGACCTCCTCTGGGCGGGGATCTTCGGCGTCGCGTTCTACTTCTGGTTCTCCGGCCGCGTCTGGTGCCGGTTCGCCTGCCCGCTCGCCGCGCTCATGCACGTCTACGGCCGGTTCTCTCGGTTCCGGATCGTCCCCGAGAAGAAGAAGTGCATCTCCTGCAACGTCTGCACCTCGGTCTGCCACCAGGGGATCGACGTGATGAACTTCGCGAACAAGGGGAAGCCGATGGAGGACCCGGAGTGCGTCCGCTGCTCGGCCTGCGTCCAGTCGTGCCCGACCGGCGTCCTCCGCTTCGGCGAGGTCGACCGGAAGACCGGCGAGGTCGTCCGCCTCGACCGCCTCGCCGCGTCCCCGGTCCGGATGGAGGAGGAGAGGGGATGACGCGCGGGACGGCCGGGGCTCCGACCTCGGCCGGCCGATCGGTATCCTCCCGCGATGATCCTCGTCGGCGGCTGCTTCGTCCTCGCGCTCGTCGTCTGCCTGCTCGCGGCCCGGCGGCACGCGGTCCAGACCGGGGCGTCGAGGGGAGAGGCGCTGCCGGCGGTCGTGGCGCTCGCCGCGGCGAGCACGGGGCCGGTCGCGGTCGCGGTCGTCCTCACCGCGGCGGGGGCGGACGGCGGCGGGCCGCTCGGCCGGTCGGTCGCCCTGGTGCTGTTCCCGCTCGCCCTCCTGTTCGCCGTGCGGTACCTCCGGCCTCCGGTCGCGTTCCCCGGCAGCGCGGAGTCGCTCCCGCTCGTCGACGACCAGGCGTTCCTCGATCGGATCGCCGAGCTGTCCGGCCGGCTCGGACTCGCCGCGCCGCCGCTGGTCCGGCTGCTCCGGTCGACGCAGGCGAACCTCTCGGCGCTCGCGTTCGCGGGCGGGCTGTTCCGGCCGACGCTGGTGGTGACCGACGGCATCGTCCACAGGCTCGACCCGGACGAGCGGGACGCGATCGTCGCGCACGAGCTGGCGCACGTCTCGACGCGCTCGCTCTGGGTGCTCGCGCTCACCGCGACGCTCGGGTGGGCGGTCGCCGTCCCGTTCCTCGCGGGGCTGCCGTTCCTGGTCGGTCTGCTGGTCGCTTGCAATTCGCAGGCGCTCCTCCACCGGCTCGCGCAGCGGCGGTACGAGATCTCCTGCGACCTCGCGGCGGCGCGGGCCGTCGGGGCGGCGGTCGTCGCGCGCGCCCTCGGCAAGATCCACCGGGTCCACGTCCTCCCGGAGCGGGGGTTCCTGCCGCTCGTGCTCCACGCGACGGCGACCCACCCGCACCAGGCGGTCCGGGCCGCGGCCCTCGCCGCCGCCGACGCCGGCGAGGGCGGCCCGGACGAGCGGCGGGTGGCCGCGGCGCGCGCGCGCCCGCATCGGATCGCGGCCGCCGTCCTGTTCGCGGTCTGGGGCGCGGCGATCGTCGCGGCGATCCGCCTCGGCGCGCGCCCCGAGCTGCACGTGCCGATCGTCGTGACGCTCCTCCTCCTGTTCGCGCAGTTCCCGCTCCTGCTGCTCGCGCTCGTCTTCTCGAAGTGGCGTCGGCAGCGGCGGCGGGTCGGGTTCGAGCTCCCCGCCGACCGGTGGATGCGGCGGGCCGTCGTCGCGGGGGCGCTCGGGTACGCGCTCTTCCTGGTCCCCGACCCCGGGCGGATCGCCGGCGTCGCGCTCGTCCTCGCGGCGTCGGTCGTGATCCTCGTCGCCGCGGTCCGCCGGCGGAAGGGGACGCGGCTCCGCCGTCGGATCGGACCGCCGCTCTCGCGACACGCCTGGGCCGAGGCGATCGCCGTCGCCGAGGCGGAGCCGGAGCTGCTCGCCCGCGACCCGGCCCTCCGGCACGACGTCGCGCTCTGCCGCGCGCTGTCGGGAGACCGGGAGGGGGCGATCCGCGACCTCGAACGGATCGAGGAGCGGTGGCCGACGGTCCGCGTCGCGTCGATCGCGCTGGCGCTGCTCCGCCTGTTCGACGATCCGGAGGCCGCGCTCCGGCACGCGGACGCGCTCGCCGACGGCCTCCCCGACGACCCGATCGGCCCCGACCTGCGGGGGCGCGCGCTCGTGCGGCTGGGGCGGATCGAGGAGGCGGCGGCGGCGGCCGAGGAGGCGCGGGCGCGCGAGCCGGACGACGCGACCGC
>JAUIEL010000272.1 GCA_030428825.1 bacterium | reverse complement strand
CGGCGACCTCTGGGTCGAGGAGACCGACGGCGGCGGCGCCCGATTCGTCGTCTCCCTCCCGAACGCCGCCGCGTCCGCCCCGAAGCCCGCCGCGCTCGAGCCGTCCCCGGCCGGCGCGTGAGGCGGGCGGGTCACTGGAAGTCGATCACGCGTCCCGCCGTCGCCGTGAACCCGACCGGCGTCTTCGCGTCGGCGAAGAACGCCTGCACGTGGATCGCCCCGAGCGGGAACGTCACCGGCGTGTCGAACGCGTAGTCGATGCGACCGAACTCGTCGGTCGGGAGGAACAGCACGACGTGCGGAGGACCGACGTAGAGCGTGCACCCATTCCCGGCCGGGACCGCCGTCCCGGTCGCGCCGAGGAAGAGCGCCGCCACCGTCGGCTCGAACTCCCCCGACAGCGCGAAGAGCGACACCTCGCCTCCGGGCGTCGGCGTGCCGTCGAGATCGATGGAGGCGTCCGCGCCGAGGCTGCTCTGGCACGGCGCCCCGGTTTTCGTGATCGTCCCGAGCGTCGACGAGAGGATCGAGAGCTTTCCGGAACCCGGCGCGAGGTACGAGCCGACCGCCAAGTCGAGGCCGTTGCCGTTGACGTCGCCGATGTAGGTCGCGGCCCAACCAAACCGCTCACCGGAAGGACCGGCAACCTGGCCGATTTCACTCATGTCCTGACCCGAAACGATGGTGACGCGCAGATTGCTCGGGCCGTCCGGAGGGGACCCTTGGCTGACGAGGATGTCGTCATGCCCGTCACCATCGAAGTCGAGAAACGGCGCGGCGTGAACGATCTCCTCGTCGGGAAACTTCTTCTTCATCTTCCAGAGCAGCGCGCCGCTCTGACCGTCGTACATGCGCACCTGATCATGGATCGTGTTGTTCGCGCTCAGCCCGACGACGAGGAGGTCGGGGAATCCGTCGCCCGAGGCGTCACCTGCGCCATAGGCTTGACTACCCAGCCGTTCGCCGGGAGCATCTCCGAAGAACGCCTGGAGAGTCGCTCCAGAACTCCCCGACCGAACCTCGACCGCGCCAGCCGCGAATCCTCCGCCGGTCGGATCACCGGGGATCCCGACCCCGTAGTCGTCGAAGCCGTCCTGGTCCACGTCGCCGACGCCCGCCACCGACCAACCGAGGTGAGCCGTCTGAGTTGACCCGTGATGAACGTGAAGGTCCGCCCCCGTCTGGCCGGACACGACGCGGCACGATCCGATCTGGTGGAGGCCGCCCGCGGCCTGGTAGATCGGGCCGCCACCGATGAAGTCGAGTTCCCCGTCCGCGTCGACGTCCCCCGCGACGTCGACCGACCAGCCGAACTGATCGTCGATCACGCCGCCCGTGAACTCGGCCAGCAACGCCCCGGTCTTCCCCGAGTGCACACGGATCAGGTCCTGCGGGTATCCGCCGACGACGAAGTCGACGACGCCGTCCCCGTCGACGTCGCCCGCGCTCCGCAGCGCATACCCGATCGAGCTGAAGGTCGGGCCGACGACGAGACTGAGCCGCGAGCCGTCGAAGCCGGAGTAGATTCCCACCGCGCCGTTCGGCCAAGCGGCCCCGGATGGGTTGTAGCGAGGGATCCCCACGAAGACGTCCATCCAGCCGTCTCCATCGACGTCCCCCGCCGCGTCCATCGTGTACCCGAGCCAGTCGAACGCCGAGGACTCCTCGGTCACTTCGTGAATGACCGCGGTCTGGCCGAGCGCCTCTCCGGCGATGGCGAGGACGAGGAGAGTCGATCGAAGTCCCATCGGCAGCGTGCCGCTCCCGACCATGGCGTTCCCCCTACGGCGCCTCGAACGTCCTCACCACGTAGTCGAACGCCCCCGCCGGGTCGAACGCGGCGGCGTAGAAGGTCCACGTCCCGCTCGGGAGCGCCGGCACGTTCGGGACGCGGAGGGACCAGGACGTGCCGCCGTCGTACGCGAGCGGGACGACGCCGACGTACTGGCCGTTCGGGGCCTCGACGTGCACCTCGACGCGGTCGACGCCGACCGGGCCGATCGGGTCGGTGGCGTGGACGCGGAGGACGAAGTCGGACGGGCCGACGAACGGGTCGGTCTCGAGGAAGGCGTCGAGGACCTGCGGCGGGAGGTTCGCCTGCCGCCGGATCACCGCGCACCAGTCGCCGCCGGTCGGCGGGGCGCCGATCGACTGGACCCCCGGTCCGGTGATCGTCGACACGGCGCCGGTCTGGAGCGGGCCGCCGATCTTCGCCGGGAACCACCGAACGGTGTACGTGTCGGCCGACGCCTGCAGGTCGAGCGTCGTCGCGCCCCCCTGCGGCCGGTAGACCGCGTAGACGAACCCCTTCTTCGCCAGCACGAAGTCGTTCGCGTCGGGGGTGAGACCGTCCGCCGCCTCCATCTCCCAGAACGGGAGCTCGCGCTGGAAGAAGTCGGTGGCGAGGAACGTCTGCGCCCACATGTTGGCGCGGCTCCGCCAGTCCTCGCAGTCGAGGTCGGCGTGCGGGAACGCGTAGCCGAAGTACCACTCGCACCCGCTCCCGAGACCCATCAGGTTCCCCCAGAGCGCCTGCTTCCGGATCACGTCGTGGTTCGGGTCGTTCGCGTCGGGGAGGACGCCGTCGTTCGCCGGGACCTGCTCGTCGTTGCAGACGAACCACGGCCGGCCGGCGTCGGCGGAGAGCGACGTCCACTTCAGCGTGTCGGCGTGGACGGAGTTCGGGAGGACCTGCATCGACGGCCCCTCGAACGCCTCGAACCCGAGGAGCGGGGTGTAGACGGTGTTCAGGTCGCTCGGGAACGTGTGCGAGGTGATCGGGTGGTCGTACGGGTCGAACGCGCGGATCGTCTCGGCGAACTGCTGCCGCTGGAGGTTCGTGTTCGTGTTCTCCTCGCCGAGGTTCCAGACCAGCGCGAGGTGGTGCCCGAACCGCGCGACCAGCTCGCGGTAGTAGAGCTTCCGCGCCACGCCGAGGCCGCCGCCGTCGATCCCCTGGTCGTTCTCCTGCTCCTGCGTGATGACGTTCAGCGCCAGGCCGAGCCGCTCGGCGTGGTCGAGGACGACCTCCCACTGCGCCAGCTTGCTGACGTCGAACCGGTACTTCACCAGGGGCGAGCCCCACGGCCAGACCTCGCGGCCGTCGCCGCCGTCGATGTTGTAGGTGAGGAAGTAGATCGAGTTCGCGCCGGTCGACGCGAGGTAGTTGAGCGCGCCGATCAGGTTCTGCCCCTTCGGCGTCGTCCCGCCGCCGAGCCAGGTCGGGTCGCCGGGGACGAAGTCGCCGGCGTGCGGGTCGAAGTGGTGCAGGCCGTCGCCGTGCGGCCCGAGGTTCAGGTCGTTGAAGACGCCGCCGGTGTCGAACGTCTGATCGAACTCGTGGTAGCCGAGGAGGTTCTCCGGGCTGTCCGCGCCCCCCTTCAGGAACCGCTCGTGCGTCCCGGCGAACCGGAGGTGGTGGGTGCCGTCCCACTCGAGCCGCCCCTTCCTCCGGAACCCGGGCGCGGCCGGGTCGGTCGGCTGCACGACGACGCTCCCGCCGCCGCCGTCGAACGAGAGCGGCGTCCCGGCGTTCGGGTCGAGGTCGATCGCGACGTCCGGCCCGTTCCGGAACGACGCGACCCAGCACCACTCCCCCGCCCGGTCCGGCGTGAAGCGGACCCGCCACTGCGTCCCCGCCTGCGCGGAGGTGTCGGCGGCGTTCCCGTCCGCGGCGAAGAAGCCGGGGACGTCGTACGTCGTCCCGGTCGCCGCGTGCACGAACGCGACCTGCAGCCGGTAGTTCCGGAACGGGATGTCCGGCGCCGCCTCGTTCAGGACCTGGTCGTGCGTGAACGTCACCGTCAGCGGGTGCCAGACGCGCGCCTCGCCGGTCAGGACGCCGCCGGACGACCCGTCGACCGCGAGGACCGCGACCCGGTCCTTCCCGACGCCGCCGAGCGCGTCGGTGCACGTCAGCTCGAACTCGTGGCGGCCGAGCCCGGAGAGCGTCACCGTCGTCGTCAGCGCGTTCGGGGAGCCGATCGCCGCCGCCGGTCCCGCGGTCTGCGTCCAGAGCACCGTCGCGATCCCGTCCGGGTCGGTCGCGCTCCCGACGAGCGTCGCCGACGTCGCCGGCGCGAGGACCTTCGCCGTCGCCCCCGCGTCGACCGCCGGGCCGGCGTTGTTCGGGTCGGTCGACGAGAGGTGCGTCGACGGCACGATCGCCTTCGGCTGCCCCGGCCCCTGGAAGAAGAGCCGGATCGTCGCCGTCCCGAGCTCGTTGAAGTGCTCGAGCCGGACCGGCACCCACCCGGGCCCGGCGAACGTGACCGTCGCCGCGTCGTCCTTCGCCGCGTGCGTCGTCCAGTCCTCGATCACCAGGTCGCCGTCGATCCAGAGGCGCACCCCGTCGTTCGAGGTCGTGGTGAACGTCCACGCCCCCGCCGCCGGCACGTTCAGCCAGCCGGTCCAGCGCGCCGACCAGACGTCGTCCGCGAAGACGGCGGTCCCCTCCGGCGCGTCGGCGTTCCAGACGAAGTCGACCGTCGCGTCGACCCGGGTCGTCGCCGGCGCGACCCCGGCCTCGGCGAGCGGCGGGTTCTTCCCGTCGAAGTACGCGCCGAGCAGCCCCGGCGCGGCCGTCACCGACGGGCAGAGGAGGAGCGCCGCGGCGCACGCGAGCCGCAGCGATGAAGCGGGCTGGATTCCGCGCCGGCGGGGCCGGGCGGACCGGGGGGGGAGCGGGGTCATGGGGAGCACGGTCTCCGATCGGGCGAGTCGGACGGGCGGTCGGAAGAGGGCGGGCCGATTATCACCCAGTTCCGGTTTTCCGCCGGCGCGAAAACCGGGCTCGCTCAAGCACCTGCGGGCAAGTCCGTTGCGACGACGGAACCGTCAGCGCGGCGACCCCTCGGCCAAGCGGACGATCTCCTCCGCCCGGTCGACGAGATGGTCCGGGCGCTCGGCCTCGAGTTCGGCCCGGCCGCGGAAGCCCCACGTGACGGCGATCGACGGAATCGACGCGGCGCGCGCCGTCCGCATGTCGATCGGCGTGTCGCCGACGTAGAGGGTCTCCGCCGGCGCGAGCCCGATCCGATCGAGGATCCAGCGGACCGACGTCGGGTCCGGCTTGCGCGGGAACTCCTCCCGGTGGCCGAGCACGACCTCGAACAGCCCGGACCAGCCGAGCCCCTCCATCGTCGCGACGGTCAGCGGGTCCGGCTTGTTCGAGAGGACCGCGAGGCGCGCCCCGCGGTCGACGAGCGACCGGAGCATCGCCTCGACCCCGTCGTACGGCCGGGCCCCGAGGAGGACGTTCGCGTCGTAGAACGCCCGCGTCTCGACGAGCAGCCGCTCGAGCAGCGCCTCGTCGTCGCGCCGGGCGTCCGGCAGCGCCTTTCGGCAGAGGACGCGCACCCCCTCGCCGACCATCGTCGCCACCGCCCGGTCCGGGTGCGTCGGCAGCCCGAGGACGCCGAGACCGTGGTTCAGCGCGGCGGCGATCGTGCCGAGGGTGTCGACGAGGGTGCCGTCGAGGTCGAAGACGAGGCCGCGGGTGGTCATCCCGGGAGCGTAGCCGGGGGTCGACCGCCCCGTTTCCTTCAATTCCGCCCCCTCCATCTGCCGATCGATGGACCGAGATGCGCACCCCCCTGGACGCCGCGACCCCGCTGCTGTTCGGCCCCCCCGGCCGTCCGACGGTCCTCGTCGTCCGGACGATCCTCTTCACGGGGGCGGTCGTCGCGGGGGCGGCGGCGGCGGCCGTGTTCGGTCCGTCGACCGAGGTCGGCCTCCTCGCGGTCGGCGCCGCCGCGCTCGGACTCCTCGGCTGGACCCGCACCGCGGTCCGCCGCGCGCACGGCTACGAGGAGCGGCTCGCCCGCGCGGAGGCCCGCGACGTCGACATCGACGGCGAGGTCCACAAGCTGACCGACCGGTTCCAGGCGATGCTCCTCGACTACGAGGAGCTGCAGCGCGCCGCCGCCGAGCAGCGCGCCGAGCTGAACGGCACCGTCCGCGAGCGGACCGCGGCGCTGATGGCCGCGAACCGACGCCTCGAGCGGATCGACCACATGAAGGACGAGTTCGTGTCGCTCCTCGCGCACGAACTCCGCACGCCGCTGACGTCGGTCCGGACGTACGTCGAGCTCCTCCTCGAGTACGACGAGAAGGGGGTCCACGGCTCGGAACGACGCGAGTTCCTCGAGATCATCCGGTCGCAGGCGCGGCGCGTGTCGCGGCTGATCCTGGAGATCCTCGACCTGAGCCGGCTCCGCGCCGGGCGGTTCGAGTTCACGTTCGGCGACCACGACGCCGCGCGCGCGATCGAGGAGGCGGTCGAGGACTACGCCGAGGCGACCGACTCCGCCCCGCCGCGCATCGTCCTCCACCGCCCGGCCGCGCCGGTCGAGGCGCGCTGCGACCGCTCGCGGCTGGTGCAGATCCTCGCCACGCTGCTCGAGAACGCGTTCGAGCACGGCGGCGACTCCGCGCCGGTCGACGTCGCGTGGACCGCCGACGGCGACCGGGTGCGGATCACGGTCTCCGACCACGGCGACGGCGTCCCCCCCGCCGAACGCGAGTCGATCTTCGAGCCGTTCCACAAGACCCGGCGCGACGGCCAGTCGACGACGAGCGGCACCGGTCTCGCGCTCTACCTCGGCCGCGAGTTCGCCCGGAAGATGGACGGCGACCTCTGGGTCGAGGAGACCGACGGCGGCGGCGCCCGCTTCGTCGTCTCCCTCCCGAACGCCGCCGCGTCCGCCCCGAAGCCCGCCGCGCTCGAGCCGTCCCCGGCCGGCGCGTGAGGCGGGCGGGTCACTGGAAGTCGATCACGCGTCCCGCCGTCGCCGGCTCTCGAGTCGCAAGGAACGAACTCCGATGGGCGTCACCACTTCTCGTGAGTGAACGCCCCCGAGGAATCCGCGGCAAGGAGCACGATCTTCGTGGCCGAGATGGAGGCCACGACCGCCTTGTCGGCGGTGGCTGTCCACTCCTCGAGTTGCGTGGTCCCGTTGTATGCCTGGACCGTCACGTCGTCTTCTCCCGAGTCGACCTCGACGACGAACGTGAGGTCGTCGACGGCCTCTCGCTCCCACAGGGTCACCCCGCTCCCCGTGGTCGTCAACCAGGTCGAGCGGACCTTGTTCGTCGATCCGGAGACCTCGACTTCGATCTTGTATGTCTTTCCCGTCGGGTAGTTGACGCAGATTTTCTGCGCCGTGTGCGTGTTCGGTCCCAGCGACGCGTTGCCGGGTGACGTATAGGTCCCGATCGTCGATCCAGCGGCGTTCTTGACCTCGACCGTCCACGATCCGCCGGGGTCTCCCTCGGGCGAGACCTTCCAAGTGACCGTGACGTTGCTCGCATTACCGCCCGAGTCGAGGGAGTGCCAAGCATCGTCCGTTGAGCCCGTGCCGACTCTCTCGCCCTCCACCGACGCGACGAGGATGGGGAGGATCAGCACCAGTGTCGAGACTGCCATGATTCGATTCATCGTTCCCTCCGACTTCATTCGGGTGAGAGTGCGAAACGAGTGGCCGGCTTCCCGTGGCCGGCTTCCCGTGGCCGACCTCTTCCCCAGGGAGGATACACCCGCGTCACACGATCCGGCCATACCCCGCGTTCGAATCGATGGGCCGCGTTCGAAGACGCTGGCCGGTGAAGAGGACTGTCGTCCACGGAAATGAGGGGCGCGCCCCTCCGACTCGATCCTCCCGGGTCATCCGGTCACGCCGCACGTGGTCACATTGCAAGCCGAGGCAGCCGTTCGCGGATTGGGTGAGCACGCGTAGGGGGAATCCCTCCGTCCCTATCGGTCGATCGCGGACGGTGGCTCACGGCAACTCCGTTCTCGGCAGCTCCTTCCAGAGCCGGCGGAGCAGGTCGGCGCCGTGCAGCGCCCGCGCGTCGTCCGGGTAGGCGTCGAGGATCGCCTCGCTCATCAGGACGATCAGCTTGCGGCGGGCGCGGGTGAGGCTGACGTTCAGGCGGTTCGGGGAGAAGAAGAACGTCGCCTCGCCGAGGAGGGCGTCCGGGTCGCTGGCGGTGAGCGAGAGGATCACGAGGTCGCGCTCGCCCCCCTGGAACCGCTCGACGGTGTCGACGACCGGGAGGCGCTCGGGCGGGAGGTCCGGGAGCCGCCGCCGGAGGTGGGCGCGGATCCGGCTCCCCTGCGCGCGGTGCGGCGCGATGACGCCGATCTCCTCCGGCGGGAGGCCGAGCGCGACGGCGCGGGCGGCGAGGTCGGCCGCGACCTCCGCCTCGGCCGGGGCGACGTGCCGCGCGCCGACGTGCGCCATCTCGACGACGACCGCCGGCGGGTCGGGCGCGAGGAGCGGCGGGACGTCCCCCTCCAGCGCGAGCCGCCGCGCCGCGTTCGCGACCGCCGCCGTCAGCCGCTCCTCGTAGAACGCCCGGCTCGGGAAGTCACACAGCTCGGCGTTCATCCGGTACGTCGT
Organism: bacterium; assembly: GCA_030428825.1. GTDB lineage: Bacteria > Planctomycetota > B15-G4 > B15-G4 > JADJEK01 > JAUIEL01. Next base: position 97 of record JAUIEL010000272.1, on the reverse strand, counting down.
GCGGAGCATCCGCGAGCCGTACGTCGCGTGGAGGTGCTCGAAGACCGACCGGGTCGCGAGCGGGTCGTCGTGCTCGCCGAGGACGAGCGGCGGGAGC
>JAUIEL010000271.1 GCA_030428825.1 bacterium | reverse complement strand
CCCGGTCGTGTCGACGCTGGCCGACGACACGGTCGAGCGGGCGCTCGAGCTGATCGCGGACGGGTCGACCCTGCGAGCGGGGCGTCTGCTCGCACCGCTCGGCATCCGGTACGTCGTCGTCGTGTACACCGACGGTGCCGCGTCGACCACGACCGATCGGCCGTGCGCGAGCCGCTCCTCGGCCCGCTCCAGGAGATGAGTGTAGACGCGGTCGCTCCACTCCGGCGTGTAGATCCCGCTCCGGTCCGCGGCGCGCCGAGACTCCGTCGGCGGCGCCCCGGCGAGCCGCTTCCGCTCGACGTCGCTCCGCAGGACGAACGCCTCCAACGCCGACCCGATCGCCCGCGCGGCGGTGCTCTTCCCCGACCCCGGCAGCCCGCACGTCAGCGCCAGGAACGGCGGGAGGGTGAGGCGCACGGCGAGGACCGTCGCGGCCCGGGCGCGGCGCACCGCGGCCCCGCGCGTCTCCTCGGCGGCCGACCCGTCGCGCGCCAGCAGCCCGGCGACCTTCGCTCGGACGAGCGCGTAGTGGACCTCGTAGAGCGGAAGCAAGGCGCGGAGGTCGTCGTCCCCCGCGCGCGCCGCGTACCGCCGGGCCAGGGCCTCGCCGAAGCCGGAGAACCCGCGCGACGCCAGGTCCATGGCGAGGAACGCGACCTCGGCCGCGACGTCGACGCAACGGAACGCCGGCTCGAACTCGATGCAGTCGTACGCGACCACCGACTCGTCGAGCAGACAGACGTTCCCGGCGTGCAGGTCGCCGTGCCCCTCCCGGATCCGCCCTTCGGCGACCCGCCGCGCCAGGAGCGGGCGGAGCTCACCGAGCGACCGCTCGAGCCACGCGCGGAGGTGACGAGCGATCGGCGTCGGGACGTCCCCTCCCCCGATCCACTCGTCGAGGTTGCCGGTGATCGTCGCGGCGACGGCGTCCGGGCGGCCGTGGGCGTCGACCTCGGGACCGGTCGCGGCCTCGGCGTGGAACCGGACCAGACGCTCCACGACCCGGTCGATCACCTCGTGGTCGACCTCGCCCCGTTCGAGCCGCCGGTCGAGCATTCGATCGCTCGGCAGGCGGTCCATCTCGACCGCGACCTCGACCACCTCCCCCTCCCCGCCCCCGACCCGGATCGCGCCCTCCGCGTCGACCCGGATCTCCACCACTCCCCGGTAGATGTCGCCCGCCAGCCGGCGGTTGAGGCGGACCTCGGCGCGGCAGAGCTCGCGCCGCCGCTCGAGCGTCGAGGCGTCGAGGAACGGGAGGCGGAGCGGCTTCTTGACCTTGTAGACGCGGTCCCCGACCAGGAAGACGTGGGAGATGTGGGTCTCGATCACCTCGATCGACTCGACGGGGACCGGATACGCCCCCGGGGAGCGGAGGGCGCGGCGGACGTCGTCGGGAGTCGGACGGGCGATCGGGGTCATTCCTCGGAGCGGGCCGGAGCGGACCGCGGCAGCCTACCCGCACACGTCGTTCCCGCCCGCCGCCGGAACTGGACCGACGATTGCTCGGGATCCCGTCGAACCGCCTGGAGTCGCCCCGCGGGCCCCGTCGCCTTCGATTCGTGGGAACGACCCAGCAGAGAGTGGGATATTTTCCCCGACTCTGACGGAGAGACTCATGACCGGAGCCATGCCGATCCGCGGTCGCAGCATCCTCGTCGTCGACGACGAGCTCGCCATTCGCAGGGCCCTGAAATCGCGATTCGAGGACGAGGGAGCCGCGGCGGAGAGCGCCGAGGACATCCAGTCCGCCAAGGAGAAGCTGGCGAAGCAGGACTTCGACCTGATCGTCCTCGACCACCGGTTGCCGGACGGGACGGGGCTCGCCCTGCTGGAGAAGATGTCCCGGGACGGGCTGCCGGCCGAGGTCATCATGATGACCGCGTACTCCTCCACCGAGGACGCGATCCGCGCCATGAAGGCGGGGGCGGCGGACTACGTGATGAAGCCGTTCGACCTCGACGAGATGGTCGTCGTCGCCGAGCGGGCCCTCGAGCGGCGCGCGCTCAAGGGAGAGGTCTCCCGGATCCGCGACAAGGACCGGTCCGAGGGGAGCGTCAAGAACCTGATCGGCCGGAGCCCCTCGATGGTCGAGCTGCGGGAGATGATCTCGCGGATCGCGGGGAGCGGGGCGCGGACGATCCTGATCCGAGGGGAGAGCGGGACCGGCAAGGACCTCGTCGCGCGCGCGATCCACTACGCCTCGCCGGAGGCGGCCCGGCCGTTCCTGAACATCACCTGCACCGCCCTCCCCGAGCCGCTGCTCGAGAGCGAGCTGTTCGGCCACGAGAAGGGCGCGTTCACCGACGCGAAGCAGGCGAAGATGGGGCTGTTCGAGCAGGCGGACGGCGGGACGATCTTCCTCGACGAGGTCGGCGACATGCCGGCGAGCCTGCAGGCGAAGCTGCTCCGCTTCCTCGAGTCGAAGCAGTTCCGTCGCGTCGGCGGCCTGCGGGACATCTCGGTCGACGTCCGGATCGTCGCCGCCACGAACCGCGACCTCGAGGCGGCCATCAAGGCGGGGTCGTTCCGGAGCGACCTCTTCTACCGGCTGAACGTCATCCCTCTCGACGTCCCCCCGCTGCGGGACCGGAAAGGGGACGTGACGCTCCTGGCGCGGCACTTCTCCGAGAGGTACGCCGAGGAGTTCCGCCGTCCTCCGCTCGACCTGAGCGCGGGCGCCCTCGCGGCCCTCGAGGCGCACGACTGGCCGGGCAACGTGCGCGAGCTGAAGAACTGCATCGAGCGGGCGGTCCTCCTCGGCACGCAGCCGATGCCGACCGCGGAGGCCGTTCCCGCGGCCGACGCGGCCGCGCCGACCGCGGAGAAGAATGACGCCCCCGCGAAGCCGGAACGGGTCCTCGTCCTGCCGGAGGGCGGGATCGACCTCGACTCGCTCACGCGGGACCTCCTGGACCAGGCGCTCGAGCGGACCGGCGGCAACAAGAGCCGCGCCGCGCTGCTCCTCGGGATCCACCGCGACCAGGTCCGGTACTGGGTCAAGAAGTACGGGCTGACGAAGTGGATCCGCGTCCGCCCGAAGAAGGCCGCCGAGGCTTGAGCGCGACCCGCGCCCGTTGAAGTCTCGCGGGTCGCGCGTCGGAGCGGCTCCACCGCCGACGCGAGACCCGCGAGGATCCACCCGCGAGAGCCGAACCCCATGCTCGAGGCAGGCCAGACGTGATCTCGACCGGCGTCGCCGCGGAACCGCTCCGCACCCTGATCATCGACAGCCACAGCGATTTCGCCGAGAGCATCGCCGATCTGGCGCGCTTGCAGGGGCTGCAGCCGACGTGCGTGTCGACCCTCGCCGAGGCGCTCGCCGCCATGGAGGCCGACGACTACGACATCGCGGTCATCGATCAGTGGCTGCCGGACGGCCGCGGCATCGAGTTCATCGCCGCCACGCGCGCCGCGAACCCGGACGTCATCACGATCGTCATGAGCCCGTTCGTCTCGTCCGAGGGGACGGTCGAGGCGCTGACGGAGGGCGCGTTCGCGTTCCTCACCAAGGACGGCGACGCCGACCTCACGCTCGACACCCTGCGGCGCGCGCGGGACAACGCGCGACTCCTGAAGGAGAACCGTCGGCTCCGCGCCACGCAGGACCGGATCCTCGAGGCGATCCCCGACCAGCTCCTGCTGATCGACCCGCTGCTGACGGTGGTCGGCGCGAACCTCCGGAAGGACAGGTTCACGCTGGTCCATCCGCCGGCGTCGCTCCCCCAGCCGCTCGCCGAGCTCCTCCCGCCCCTCGCCCACGACCGACTGGAGTGGAGCGAGTTCGCCCGGCGCGCCCTCGAGGGCGAGGAGACCGAACGCTCGCTCACGCTGAAGGAGCCGTGCGGACGGGTCCGGAACTACGTGGTGCAGTTCCTCCCGATCACCGGCGCCGCGCCGGACCGACTCGCGCTCATCCGGATCATGGACCTGACCGAACGGATCGAGCTCGAGCGCCGGCTGAAGGAGTCGGAGGGACTCGCCGCCGTCGGCCGCCTGACCGCGATCATCGCGCACGAGATCCGGAACCCGATCACGGGGATCCGCGCCCTCGCGCAGCTCCTCCGACGCGGCGCCGACGGGGACGACGCGGAGAGCATCGACGAGATCCTGGCGCTGACGAAGCGGATGAGCGCGACGCTCGCCGACCTGCTCCAGTACGCGCGTCCCCCGGCCTGGCGCGAGGAGAAGGTGCTCCTCTCCGGGCTGGTGAACGACCTCGTGAAGGAGGGGCGGCGGTGGCCCGCGTGCGAGGGGAAGACGCTCGAGGCGGCCGGGACGGAGGCGACGGGGCTCGCGGTCAACGGCGAGCGCGACCGCCTCTTCAGCGCGTTCACGAACCTGATCGAGAACGCGCTCAGCATGTCGCCCGACTCCGGCGTCGTCCGGGTCGTCCTCTCGACCGAGGGGAACGACGCGGTGGTGACGATCGAGGACTCGGGCCCCGGCGTGGAGGAGGAGGATCGCTCGCAGGTCTTCGAGCCGTTCTACAGCAAGAAGTCGGGAGGGACCGGGCTCGGCCTCTCGATCGTCCGGACCGTGATCGACAGCCACGGAGGGCGCATCGAGATCGGCTCGTCCGAAGAGCTCGGCGGCGCGGCGTTCCGGGTCCTCCTGCCGCGGATCAGTCCTCCTGCGGGAGGCGAATGAGGAACCGCGCGCCGAGCCCAGGCTCGCTCTCGAGCTCGATCGACCCGCCGTGCGCCGTCACCAACTCCCGACAGAGCGCCAGTCCCAGGCCGGTGGCGTGCCGCCGCGTCGTGAAGAGCGGCTCGAAGACGCGCTGTTGGTCCTCGAGCGGGATGCCCGGCCCCTGATCGCGGACCTCGAGGACGAGGTCGTCGTCGCGGCGGTGAGCCCGCACCACGATCTTGCCGTCGACCCCGTGTTCGCGACAGGCGGTGACGGCGTTGGCGATGAGGTCCGCCAGCGCGCGGGCGAGGTCGTTCGGGTCCCCCCGCCCCTCGGCGTCCGGCGGCTCGACCTCGATCCGGAAGTCGAGATCCGCGACGTCACCGACCCGCGCGAGCGCGTCGTCCACCAGCGCGCGCACCGGAAAGCGGCGGGCCCGGGGCGTCTTGACCCGGGAGAACTCGAGCAGCCGGTTGGCGAACTCCCCCGCCATCCGCGCCCCCCGGTCGATCCGATCGAGGAGGCCCTCGACTCCTTCGGCCTTCGACTTCTCGAGCCGGCGCCGGACGAGCATCAGGTTGGTCCGGATGACGCCGAGGGGGTTCTTCAGCTCGTGACTGATGCCGCCGGCGAGCTGGCCGACGGCGCGAAGGCGTTCGACGCCCCTCGACGCCGCGAGCTGCGACCGCTGATAGCTGTCGAGCATGAGGGTCAGCTCGAGGTCGAGGACCTTGTCGATCGCCGCGAGGACCCGCGCTCGATCGTCGGGCTCGCGAGGAGAGGAGAACGCCGCCGTCCGAAAATGGGATCGGACGACGTTCATCGCCAACGGCATGAACCGTTGCGGGAGCCCCACGTCGACGTGCCGTCGCCCGATCGCCTCGCTGGAGGAGGCGTACGACTCGTCCCACGGCCCCGTCGTCACGCGCTCCACCCAGGCCGCGAGCGAGGCCTTGAGCGCGGCGACCTGCTCCTCCCCCCGCAGCACCGCTCGCGAGGCCGGGTCCGCGAGGAGGCGCCGGTAGAAGTCGTCGATCATCGCCGCGACGTCGAGACGTCCCGCGAGCGAGCGGATCGCCTCCTCGTCCTCGGCCCCGAACTCAAGGTATCGCCGCAGGTCGCCGATGGAGCCGATCGGAGGAAGGGACATCCGTGCAATGTAAGACGCGCGATCCGACGGAGTCCATCCGATCGGACGGTGAGTTGCACCCTGCCCCTGGGGAACGCCCCCCACGCCGAGGGAGATTCTCCCCGGAGATCGTGACCTCCGCGTCGGCTCGACGCCGACCCGGACCCGGCACGACGTTCGCACGGCAGCGAGCCGAGGCCCAAACCCGCGGATTTCGACCCAGGTGCCCATGACCCAGGACTCCGTCTCCCCGCCGCTCGAGTCGTTCTCGTACGACGACGCGATCGTTCGAAAGTTCGTGCTCGCCACCCTCGGCTGGGGGGCGATCGGCACGCTCGTCGGCGTGTTCATCGCGCTGCAGCTCACGCTCCCGTCGCTCAGCTTCGACCTCCCGTGGCTGACCTTCGGACGACTGCGCCCCCTGCATACGAACGCGGTCATCTTCGCCTTCGCGGGGAACGCGATCTTCGCGGCGGTCTACTACTCGAGCCAACGGCTCCTGAAGGCGCGGATGTTCAGCGGCCTGCTGTCGAACCTCCACTTCTGGGGGTGGCAGGCGATCATCCTCGCGGGCGCCATCACGCTCCCCCTCGGCTACACGCAGGGGAAGGAGTACGCCGAGCTCGAGTGGCCGATCGACGTCGCGATCGCCGTCGTCTGGGTCGTCTTCGCGATCAACTTCTTCGGGACGGTCGCGCGGCGGCGCGAGCGACACCTCTACGTGGCGCTCTGGTTCTACATCGCCACGATCATCGCCATCGCCGTCCTGCACATCTTCAACAACCTCGTCGTGCCGGCGACGGCCCTCAAGAGCTACTCGCTCTACGCCGGCGTGCAGGACGCGTTCATGCAGTGGTGGTACGGGCACAACGCGGTGGCGTTCTTCCTGACCACGCCGTTCCTCGGCCTGATGTACTACTTCCTGCCGAAGGCCGCCAACCGCCCCGTCTTCAGCTACAAGCTGTCGATCCTCCACTTCTGGTCGATCGTGTTCATCTACATCTGGGCCGGCCCGCACCACCTGCACTACACGTCGGTGCCGGCGTGGATGTCGACGCTCGGGATGCTCTTCTCGCTGATGCTCTGGATGCCGTCCTGGGGCGGGATGCTGAACGGGCTCCTGACCCTGCGCGGCGCGTGGCACCGCGTCGCCGAGGACCCGATCCTGAAGTTCTACGTCGTCGGCGTGACCTTCTACGGCATGAGCACGTTCGAAGGCCCGATGATGTCGATCAAGAGCGTCAACGCGCTCTCGCACTACACCGATTGGACGATCGCGCACGTCCACGCCGGCGCGCTCGGCTGGGTCGGGTTCATGACGTTCGGGATGATCTACTGGCTGATCCCGCGCCTCTACCAGTCAGAGCTGTTCAGCAAGAAGCTCGCGACCACGCACTTCTGGCTCGGGACGATCGGCATCCTGCTGTACATCATCCCGATCTACGCGGCCGGCCTGACCCAGGGCCTGATGTGGCGCGCGTTCGACACCTCCGGGACGCTCCTCTACGGCGACTTCATCGAGACGGTCATCCGGCTCAACCCGCTGTATTGGATCCGCGTGCTCGGCGGCTCTCTCTACGTGGCCGGCCTGCTCCTCTGCATCTGGAACCTGCTCCGGACCTGGATGAACCGGCCGAAGACGTACGAGGTCCCGGTCGTCCGGGCGCCCGCGCTGTCGAAGGGGTGGAAGCCGGAGCCGACGCCGCCGTCGCCGCTCCACCCGCTCGGCACGACCGAGCTCGGCCGGAAGCTCGACGTCCTGTTCCGCGCCGACTGGCACCGCCGCTGGGAGGGGCTCCCGACCCGGTTCACCGTGTGGGTGGCGATCGCGGTCGTGTCCGCGTCGCTCTTCGAGATCGTGCCGACGTTCATCGTCAAGTCGAACGTCAAGACGATCGCGTCGGTCCAGCCGTACACGCCGCTCGAGCTCGCCGGCCGGGACCTGTACGTGTCGGAGGGGTGCTACAACTGCCACTCGCAGATGATCCGCCCGATGCGGCACGAGACCGAGCGGTACGGCGAGTACTCGAAGGGCGGGGAGTTCGTCTACGACCACCCGTTCCAATGGGGCTCGCGGCGGATCGGACCCGACCTGCATCGGATCGGCCAGACGAACTCGTCGGTGTCGTGGCACGTCCGCCACTTCAACCGCCCGACCGACACGAGCGAAGGCTCGATCATGCCCGCGTATCCGTGGCTCCTGACCGACGTCCTCGACTTCTCGGCGATCCCCGGGAAGGTGGACGCGCAGGTCACGCTCGGCGTGCCGTACGACGAGGACGAGGTCCGCGACGCCGAGGCGCTGGCGCGCGCGCAGGCGAAGGAGGTGTTCGAGAAGCTCGTCGCCGAGGACGCCTCGTACGCGGGCTCGGGGCTGGAGGACAAGAAGGTGATCGCGCTGATCTCGTACCTGCTGCGGCTCGGGACCGACATCACCAAGCCGCCGCCGGAGGAGACCGAGCCGAAGGTCGGGCTCGCGGCGCCGATGACGGGGGTGAACGATGAGCGCTGACCCGAGCACCGTCGCCCCCGCGTTGGTCACGCTGAAGGAGATCGCGACCTGCTTCTTCTTCGCTTTCTTCCGCATCGTCTGGGCGCGTTCCGTTGGTCGGCGCGCGACCTTCAGCGCCTCGACCAACGGCTTGAACGCCTTCTCGTCGAGGTCCGAGTGCACGGCAACCAACCGCCCGGCGTCGCCGCAGGGCGTCTCGCGCGCCTTGAGCTCGATGCACTGCGCTTTGACCGCGTCCGCGGCCCGTGCCACCGCCTGATAGATGGGGCTGTCAGACGCCTCCA
>JAUIEL010000935.1 GCA_030428825.1 bacterium | reverse complement strand
CTCGGCGTCTGCCTCGACGAACATCGACTCGACCGTGTTCGAAAAGGTCCGGGAGACCGCGAGCATCCGTTCGCTCCAGGCGCTCGGGAGCCCGGCGGCGTCGAGCGCCCGCGCGGTCAGGAGCGGCGTCAGCTCGGTGTTCCCGGACGAGAAGAACGCCTGCATCAGCCCGATCGACACCATCTGCGCCTCGAGCTCGCGGCCCGGGTCGCGGATCATCTCCAGGTCGGGGAAGCGCGGCTCGGCCATCGCCTCGGCGAACCCGGCGCGGACCACCAGCGCGTGGTGCGCCTCGCCGTCCTCGACCAGCTTCCTCGCCTTCGCGGCGTCGATCGGGCCGTCGTCGGCGCGCGGCCGGACCGACAGCACGTCCGCGCCGCGGAGACGCTCGACGAACGCGGCGCTCGCCGCCGTCCCGTCCTCGTCCGCGACCCAGAGCGTCGTCCGGCTCATGCCGCCGCCCTGGTTGCCGAACGTCATCTGGTAGACGAACCCGAACGCCAGGACGAGGATCACCGGCAGCCCGAAACCGAGCGCGACGCCGGAGCGGTCGCGGAAGTAGACGCGGAGATCCTTGCGGGCGAGGGTCCAGGCGGCGGTCCATGCGTTCATCGGTCGCGAAGCCTCTTTCCGGTCAGCTCGAGGAAGACGCGCTCGAGGTCGGCGCCGGGGATCCCCGCCGTCTCGGCGAGCTCGGCCCGCGTCCCGATGGCGACGACCCGCCCCTCGTCGAGGATCGCGATCCGGTCGCAGAGCCGCTCCGCCTCCTCCATGTAATGCGTCGTGTAGAGGAGGGTCCGCCCCCCGTCTCGCAGGGTCTCCAGCGCCTCGAAGATGTGGTTCCGCGACTGCGGATCGACGCCGACGGTCGGCTCGTCGAGCACGACGAGGTCCGGCTCGTGCAGGCCGCCGACGACGAGGTTGAGGCGGCGCTTCATCCCGCCCGAGTATTCCTTCACCCGGTCGTCCGCCCGCTCCGCGAGCCCCGCCAGCGCCAGCGCCGCGTCGACCCGCGCGTCGAGGGCGTCCCCCCGGAGGCCGGAGAGCCGCCCGAAGAACGAGAGGTTCTCCCGCGCCGACAGGTGCTCGTACACCGCGAGCTCCTGCGGCACCACGCCGAGCCGCGCCCGCTGGCCCGCGTCCTCCTGCGGCGCGAACGGCGCGCCGTCGAACGAGAGCTCCCCGTCCCAACCGTGCTTCAACCCCGACACGCACGAGATCGTGGTCGTCTTGCCGGCGCCGTTCGGGCCGAGGAGACCGAAGATCTCGCCGCGGGCGATGTCGAAGGTGACGTCGTTCACGGCTCGCCGGCCGTCGTACGCGTAGGAGAGGGAGCGGACGGAGAGGAGTGGAGTCGTGGTCACGGGGAGGGGGGTGTCCGGGGCGGAGCGGGATCAGCATGGTGCAGCTCGAGCGCGGGATCATTCGAACGAAATCGGCAACTCGTTTCGCTGCGCGAGGCGAGGTCCGCTGCGCGGGGCGCGTTTGGCCGCTGCGCGCGGGGCGTACCGCTGCGCGCGGGGCTGACGTCGCTGCGCTGGGCTGGAGTCGCTGCGCGGGCCGGTGACACCGCTGCGCGGGGCGGGGTCCACTTCGCGTGGTGCGTCGGGCCGCTTCGCGGGGGTCCG
>JAUIEL010000270.1 GCA_030428825.1 bacterium | reverse complement strand
GCGCCGGCGAGCAGGACGGGCGCGTCCGGGGCCCGCTCCGACCGTGCCCGCAGGACGCCCCGGGCGACCGCGCTCAGGAACCGCCGACGGCGCTCGAACTCCTTCCCCTCGCCCTTCCCCTGGCCGTGCCAGACCGCCGGGCGTCTCCCGCCCGAACCGGCGGTCCCCGTGTGGAACTGCAGCTCCGCGGGCTCGCGCTCGTCGGCGGGCTCGACCTCGTCGATCGACCGCGGAACGTCCGCTCGCTCGAGCCGCGTCCACCCATCCCGGTCCCCGTCGAACAGGCGCACGTCGTGCTCGGAGAGCGCCAGCAGGAAGAACCGCGCGGACTCCGCCCGCTCGACGACCAGCGGCAGGACGTGGAACCGCGGACCGACGCGCACCTCCGCACGCGGCGCGGCGTGGACACGGACGCCGCGCGCGAACCCCGGGGCGAGGTAGAGCGCCAGGCCGCCGGAGTGGCCGACCCACGGCTCGCGGAGGTCGGTCAGGGCCCGCGCCGGCGCGAGCGTCGCGTCGATCGTCCGGCCGTCCGGGCGGGAAGGGGACGCCTCCAACGCCTCGCGCGCCTCGCGGAGCAGGTTCTCCAGCCGCACGGCGTCCCGCGCGCCGTCGCGCGGCCGCGGGTGCGTCGGAACGAACAGGCTGACCCCCGGCCCGCGGGTGGCGATCAGCTCTCGGACGGTCTCGTCGGTCGGTCGGTCTTCGAGGAGGATGTGCGTCATGGCGACGATCGGCGCAACAATCGGCGTGCCGAGCCGGCCACCGCGTCGCCCCGGCCGGCCCGAGAGCGAGCCTCCGCGACCGCTCGCCCGAGGCGCGTCCCGACGACCGACATCGGGGGACGACCCCGCCCGACCGATCGCGAGCGCGCGCGGGCGTTTTCTACAAACGTCCGCGCCGGGCCGACCGGCGGCGCGCTCCGCCGACGGCTCGCCTCGCACGGCCCCGGCACGCACCTTGCGCCACCCCGTAGCGCCCGACCGGCGAGCGGCGCGTGCCGCGAACCCGCCGGATCGGCCCGCCCCCCGAACCGAACGAAGGAGCGACGACGAGATGATGGTCCGCGAGGTCATGACGAACGGAATCGAGATCGTCCAGAGCGAGGAGTCCGTGACGCAGGTCGCCAAGAAGATGCGCGACCTCGGCGTCGGCGCGCTCCCGGTCGCCCGGGACGAACGGATCGTCGGCATGGTCACGGACCGCGACATCGTCCTGCGCGCCTGCGCGGCGGGCGCGGACCCGAACATGACGATGATCGGGGAGGCGATGACCGACGCGTTCGTCCACTGCCGGGCGGACGAGGCGCTGACGGAAGCGGCGGAGCGCATGGACGCGCACCAGGTGCGCCGCATGCCGGTCCTCGACGAGAGCCAGCGGCTGGTCGGGATGCTGTCGCTCGGCGACCTCGCGCGAGCGGAGGCGCCCGAGGCGGCGGCGGCGCTGGCCGGCGTCTCCCGCGACGCCTGACCGGCCCCCCTCCCGCGCCTCAGCCCTCGGCGGCGTCGCCGGTCTCCGCGGAGGCGGCTCGCCTCGACCGCCGGCGCGCGCCATCGCCGCCCGCGGCGGCGAGCCGCCCCAGGAACGTGTCCGCCCATCGGAAGACGTCCCGTTCGCGGACGACTCGTCGCAGCGCGCGCATCCGAGCCGACGACGCCGCGTCCGGCGCCCGGACGGCGTCCGCGATCCGGGCGGCCAGTCCCTCGGGATCGAACGGGTTGACGAGCATCGCGTCCGTCAGCTCGGCGGCCGCCCCGGCGAACTCGCTGAGCACGAGCACGCCCCGCTCGTCGACGCGGCTGGCGACGTACTCCTTGGCGACGAGGTTCATCCCGTCGCGGAGGGGCGTCACCAGCAGGACGTCCGCGGCGAGGTAGAGCGCGACCAGCTCGTCGAAGCCGAAGTTCCGGTGCATCGAATGCACGACGGCGCGGCCGATCTCCCCGAACTCGCCGTTCAGCTCTCCCGCCAGCCGTTCGACGACCCGACGCTGCTCGACGTACTCGGTGACCCCCTCCCGGCTCGGCACGGCCGCCTGCACCAGGACCGCCTCCTCGGCGGCGATCGCGCCCTCCCGGAGGAGCCGCTGGAACGCCCGCAGCCGCGCGTCGATCCCCTTGGTGTAGTCGAGCCGGTCGACGCCGAGGAGGATCGTCTTCGAGGTCCCGAGGCGACGACGCAGCGCCGCGCTCCGCCGGCGGACCTTCTCCGACCTCGCGGCCCGCTCCCACCGTTCGAAGTCGACGGAGATCGGGAACGTCTCGACGCGGGGCGCGCGACGGTCGGCGCCTCCGCCCTCCGTTCCCTCGAGGAGCGCCCGGAGGTTCTGCTCGTCGCGTCGCGTCTGGAGCCCCACGACGTCCGCGCCGAGCAGCCCCGCGAGCAGCTCCCGCCGCCACGGCAGGCGCGCGAACAGCTCCTCCGGCGGGAACGGGATGTGGAGGAAGAAGCCGATTCGAAGATCCGGCCGTCGCTCCCGCAGGAGCGCCGGGACGAGCATCAGATGATAGTCGTGGATCCACGCCGCGCCCCCGCGGGGCGCGGCGGCGGCCGCCGCCTCGGCGAACCGGACGTTGATCGACCGGTACGCCTCCCACCAGCTGCGACGCAGCTCCGGCGCGCGGAGCGCGCCGTGGAACAGCGGCCAGAGGACCCGGTTCGAGAACCCCTCGTAGTACGCCTCGACGTCGTCGCCGCTCAGCGGCACCGGGACGTTGTCGATTCCGTCGTGACGGAACGGCGGCGTCCGGCGGCTCTTCAGCCCGGCCCAGCCGACCCACGTCACCCTCCGCCGCTCGAGAGTCGGCACCAGCGCGGAGACCAACCCGCCCGGACTCGTCTCCCAGACGGTCCCGGACTTCCGCCGCACGCGCCGGACGGGAAGCCGGTTCGCCACCACGACGAGGGAGTCGTCGCGCGGCCCGCCTCCCGCTCGATGGTCGAGATTCGTCCGGAGAGCGCCAGGAGACCCGGCCAGGGCCGATTCGGAGGAGTTCATTCGAGACGCCTCGTTCTCTCTACGTGTCGGCGACCGAAGGCGGACGTCGATCGGGAGGGCGGGTCGCGCAAGGTCCGTGCCGGCACGACCGCCGTCCGGCAAGCGATGTGCTTGGACCCTCACCATGACACACCCGATGAACGCCCCCGACCCCCGCCGCCCCGACCCGAGCGCCCCGGACGACCCGCACCCGGCCGACCCGACGATGCCGGATCCGAACCCCGACCCGTCGACGCCCCCGCCCGCCCCGCCGCGGCCGGACGAGCCGCCGCCGCCGGACACGCCGCCGCGCGAGCCGCCCCCGCACCCCGACCAGCCGCGACGGCCGATCGACGATCCGCCGCGGACGTGAGCCGCGCGTCCTCGACGGGTCGAATCGAGGACGCGCGGCGAGCGAGGATTCAGGAGATCGGGAAGACCAGCACCGGTCGACCGACGTGCCGCAGGACCTTCTCCGTCGTGCTGCCGACGAGGAGGCGCTTCAGCCCGCGCCGTCCGTGCGACGCCATCAACACCAGGTCGAACGGGTGTTCGTCGGCGAAGCGCGGGATGGCGACGGCCGGATCGCCGACCAGCAGCTCCGTGTCGACCGGGAGGTCGCCGAACCGCCGACGCGCCTCTTCGAGCCTCTCCTCGGCCGCGGCGAGGTGACGCGCGTACTCCTCGGGCGGTGCCGGCGGGACCGCGAGCTCCCCGACCGGCACGGCGAGGAGGTCCCCCGTCACGTGGAGGAGCGTCGTCCGCGCCTCGAGCGCGCGGGCCAGACGGGTCGCCGGAGGCAGGACCGACGTCGAGTCCTCCGTCTCGTCGATGGCGACCAGCAGCCGGCGGTGGGTCAGCGGCGCCGGCGCGGCCGCGGCCTCCTCGATCGGGACGACCAGCATCGGCGTCGAGGTCGCGCGGAGCAGCGACTCGCAGAAGCTCCCCGCGAGGAGCCGCTCGATCCCGGAGCGTCCGTGCGACGCGACGGCGATCAGGAGCGCCCCCCTCCGCTCGGCGTGCTCGGCCAACGTCTCGGCGATCGAACGGCCGGCGACGATCACCTCGGCCGGAGCGGGACGCTCGAGACGCCCGACCCACTCCGCGAGCGCGCGCTCGACCTCCCCGCGGTGGAGCGGATCGGCGAGCGCGGACGGCGGCGCCACCGGCGGGCTCGAGGCCGCGAGCGCGGGGTCGTGCGCGACGTGGACGACCTCGAGCTCGACGGAGAGCGCGTCGGCGAGCGCGCGGGCCGGCGGTTCGGCGAACGACGACTCCGGCGTCAGGTCGGTCGCCAGCAGGACGGGGGATTCGGACACGGTTCGGGCTCCAGTGCGAACGAGCGGAGGGGCGGGGACGAGCCGGGGCGAGGCGGTTCAGCGGACCGGTTCGAGACGGTCCGAGATCGACTCGGAGATCGGCAGCTCCAGGACCGGCTGCCAGACCCAGCCCGCGTCGAGGACGCGCTGTCGGAGCGGCGCGACCAGACCCGGCATCGTGTGGCGGTCCTCCGGTCGCGGCGCGTCGACCGTCTCGCCCGGGCGCGGCGGCGGGACGAAGTCGGGCTCCATGTCCCACGTCCACTCCACGGTCGGCACGAGCGTGGTCGAATCGTCGCTCGGCCACCATTCGACGGCCCCCTTCCCGTAGCGAGCGTGGACCGTGCGCGCCGCCTCGTCGATGCGCATCTCGATCGAGTGGGTCTCGAGCGGGAGGCCGCTCACTCCGGCGGGCGAGGGCTCGAGCCGCCAGTCGACGAACAGGTTGCCGTGCTCGATCCGCGACCGGAGCTCCGGATGCTCCCGCAGGTACGCGAGGAGCGTGGCGGTCAGCGTCGGCGCGTCGAGCCGGCCGTGTGGACTCGCCGCCTCGGGCACGACGCGCGCTCGACGGGCGCGCACGCGATCCCGTCGCCAGATCCAGACGGTCGCGCCGACGAGGACGAGGAGGAGCGAGAGGAACAGGACGTCCATGAGGTGAGTCTCCCATCGGGTTTCGGTCGAGTGATTCGTCGATCGGAGCGCACGTCGCGTGCCGATCGCGGACCTCCCCGTCCTACGTCCTGGACGACGCGTCGGACGCGCGATGCGCCCCGGACGGCGCGTTTGTAGAAACGACACGCCCCCACTCCGCGCCGCCCCGCCGACGCTCCCTCCTCGTCGCGACCTCGCGCGCGCTCCGCCGTTCGCCGCGCCGTCTCCGTCCGGCATGTCGCTTGCGCCGATTCTCCGGCGACGTGCATCGGCCCGAAGCCCGACCCCGAACCGATGGAGCAAAGTGAGATGTCCCCGATCGACCTCGAGAAGGCCCTCCTCGACCCGTCGGACGCGTTCGACTCCCCCGAGTCCGTCCTGACCGCGCCCGGCCTCGGCCGCGCCACGAGGATCGCGATCCTCGAACGGTGGCGACAGGACGCCGAGGCGCTGTCGGTGGCCGACGGAGAAGGGATGGCCGGCGCCGATCCGGCCCCGATCCTGCGACGGGTCGAGGACGCCCTCCGATCGCTGCGCGAGGCGGAGGCCGCGTCGACCGAACGAGACCGTACGAACCCCAGCGAAGGAGACGAACGATGAGCGCCGTCCACAAGAAGATCGAGATCGTCGGCACGAGCCCCGAGTCCGTGGAGACCGCGATCCGCAACGCCGTCGAGCGCGCCGCGGCCTCGGTGCAGCACCTCGAGTGGTTCGAGGTCGACGAGATCCGCGGCCGCATCGACGGCGACGCCGTCGACGAGTTCCAGGTGACGTTGAAGGTCGGGTTCCGGATCCACGAGGACTGACCCGTCGCGAGGGCGGAGCTCGCCCTCGCCGCCGGCCCCGGGACGTCGACGCGCGATCGCGTCGACGAACCCCACGCCCCCCGAACCCCACGCCCCCCCACGGACCCGAAGGAAAGGAGACCCATGTTCGCCGCCTCCGCGCCGGTCTGGATCACCGGCATCGTCTGCCTCGCCCCGTTCACCGCCGAGCCCGCCTCCGACGACGTCGCGGCCGTCGACGTCCCGACCGACGCCGCCGTCGCGCTCGCCGTCGAGGACCGGATCCGTCGCGACCCGACGCTCCGGCTCGCGCCGCTCCGGGTCGACGCCCGGGTCGGCGTGGTGACGATCGCCGGCGAGGTCCACCACCTGCTGGCGCGCGAACGGGCCGCCGAGCTCGCGGCGACCGTCCGCGGAGTGCGGTCGATCGTGAACCGGATCGTGGTCGACCCGCACGAGGAGCGGACGGACGAAGAGATCGCGGAGGCGATCCGACGGGCGCTCCTGGTCGACGGCGCGACCGAGGCGTTCGACGTCGACGTCGAGGCGCTCGACGGCATCGCGACGCTCACCGGGATCGTGCAGTCGCCCGCCGAACGGACCCTCTCGCTCCGCGTGGCGCGCACGGTCCCCGGCGTGACGGACGTGATCGATCGGATCACCGTCGAGCGCGACGCCGTCCGCCCCGGCCGCGAGCTCGCGACCGAGCTCGAGTCGGTCCTGAGGAACGACGCGTGGATCCACGCCGAGGCGATCGACGTCCTGGCCGAGGACGACGCCGTTCGCCCGACCGGTCGCGTCCCCTCCCTCTCCGCGAAGGCTCGGGTCGAGCGGCTCGCGCGGACGCGGATCGGCGCGGACCGCGTCGACGTCTCCGGACTCGAGGTCGACCCGTCGGCCGCCGACCCGATGTCCCGCGACGCGTCCGACGTCGAGGCGACGCCGGACGAGATCGAGCGCGCCGTCTCGGACGCGTTCCTGTTCGATCCCCGCGTCGCCGCCAGCGAGATCGAGGTGACGGCGCGGGGCGACGTCGCCTACCTCCGGGGGACGGTCGACACCCTCGCCGCGCGCCGGGCCGCGGAGCGCGTGGCGCTCGACACGCTCGGCGTCCGCCGCGTGAAGAACCACCTCGTCGTGACCCCGCGGCGGGAGGTCTCCGACGACGACCTCCGCGCCCGCCTCGACCTCGCCTTCTCCGCCGACCCCTGGCTGCGGGACGAGCCGGTCGACGCGGAGGTCGCCCGGGGGATCGTGCGCCTCGAGGGGACCGTCGGCAGCGACGCGGTCCGCCGCCGCGCCGCGGCGGTCGCCGCGCGCGTGGGCGGGGTCCGGCTGGTCGACGACCGGCTCGCGCTTCGAACCCGGACCGGGACCGTTCCGCGCGACGCCGACCTGGAGGAGGACGTCGAGAGCGAGCTGTACTGGAGCCCGTTCGTCGACTCGCGCGGCATCGAGGTCGACGTGCTCGACGGCGTGGTGACGCTGCGCGGCGTCGCCCGCTCGTGGGCCGAGATCCGGGCGGCCGAGCGGAACGCGGAGGAGGCCGGAGCGCGGCACGTCCGGAACCGCCTCACCGTCGAGCACGCGCCGACGCGGGAGCCGGGACGCGCCCCGCTCGACGAGGGGTGAGCCCGGCGAGGCGTCAGCTCGACTCGAGCAGGCGGCGGAGGAACTCGCGGACGCGCGGCGGCGACGGAAGGCGGTAGCGCGCCTCCTCGTCGCCCCGTCCGACATGCACGGTCCACGCGTCCTCGGGGAGCGCCCGGAACATGTCGCGGTCGGTGCGGTCGTCGCCGATGCACAGGACGAACCCGGGGCGCTCGCCGACCTCGAGCCGGCGTCGCGCGTACCTCCCCTTGCCGACGCCGAGCGCTCGGACCTCGATCACGCGGTGGCCGCGCAGGACCTCCGCCGCCGAGTCCGCGAGGTCGTCCTGAAGGCGGCTCAGGAGCTCGTGCGCGCGCCACGTCCCGTAGTCCATCTCCGCCATCCGGTAGTGCCACGCCAGCCCGCAGCTCTTCTCCTCGACGAGCGTCCCGGGCACCTCGTGCGTCACCTCGGTCAGCACCTGCCGAACGTGCGGCAGCCACGAGAGGTCGAGCGACTCGATCGTCTCCCATTCCCCGCCCGGGGCGCGCCACGTGTACCCGTGTTCGGCGCAGAGGTGGATCGGGAGGTCGCCGAGCCACTCGTCGAGGTCCGCTTTCGGCCGACCGCTCACGACGTGGACCTCGACGCCGTCGACCTCCGACAGGCCCCTGAGGAGCCCCAGGAGTTCGGGCGTCGGGCGCGCCTCCTCCGGCCGGCGCATGATCTCGCGCAGCGTCCCGTCGTAGTCGAGGAGGAGGAGCTTCACGTCCGCGGCGGCGAACGCGGCGCGCGCCCGGTCCTCCACCTCCCGGTGGAGCGTGATCGAGACGGCGGCGTGCGAAGACCGCTCGGCGTGCGAGGCGATCTTCCGGATCGACCGTTCGGCCCAGACGGTGCAGTCCATCGACTCGACCTGCACGGCCATCCGGCGCAGCCGCTCCCGGCGTTCCCGCCGGTGCATGTCGAGGGCGGTCTCCAACGCGTCGGCCATCCCCTCGGTGTCCCACGGGTTGACGAGGAGCGCATCGGCCAGGACCTGCGCCGCGCCCGCGAACTCGCTGAGGACGAGGACGCCCGAGCCCGGCGGCCGCCCTTCCCGCGCGAGCCCCTGGCAGAGGACGTACTCCTGGGCGACGAGGTTCATGCCGTCCCGGAGCGGCGCCACCAGGCCGACGTCCGCCGTCCGGTAGAGCGCGACGAGCTCCTCCGGCGGGACCGAGCGGTAGAGGTACTCGATCGGCGTCG
>JAUIEL010000269.1 GCA_030428825.1 bacterium | reverse complement strand
CCGCGGCGCGGTCTCGGACCACCGGACGCGCAGCCCGGGGACCGGGTTCCCCGACGCCTCGTCGATCACCACGCCGGTCAGCCCGCCGCCGGCGGTCGCCGCCGCCTCCTCCCGCCGGACGTCCGCCGCCGACGTCGAGGGCGCGGGCGCGGCGACCGGCCCGCGCGGGGGAACGTCCGGACGCACGAGCGGCTCGACCGTGACCGCCCGGGCGTCCGCCGGGAGCTCGGCCGCCGACGGGACGACGGAGCGGGCGACCAGCACGAGCGCCGTCAACGCGGCGCCCGCGGCGACGAATCGCAGGAGCCGGGGACGGGCGGGTCGGGCGGCGTCGGGGCGGGTCGCGGACATCCGGGCGCTCGTATCGCGGCCCGGTCATGGTAGCCGGGCGCGCGCGAGGGCTCCGGGCGACGGGGTGGAGCGAATCGTCGCACCCGAGGCCCGCCCGCTCTCGGATCGCCCGGAGGCGTACGATGGCGGACGCGCCCGGCCCGACGCGCGGACGGGTCGACGGCGGATCGAAGCGAGGGAAGGACGACCCGGATGGAGCAGGCCCTGCGAGGGAAGGTCGCGCTGGTGGCGGGGGCGACCCGCGGCGCGGGACGAGGGATCGCGCGGGCCCTCGGCGAGGCGGGGGCGACCGTCTGGTGCACGGGGCGGAGCGTGCGCGGCGCGCTCGCCAGCGGGCCGGACCGGCCGGAGACGATCGAGGAGACGGCGGAGCAGGTGACGGCCGCCGGCGGCGTGGGGCTCCACGCCCGCGTCGATCACACGGTCGAGGACGAGGTCCGCGGTCTGTTCGAGCGGGTCCGATCGGAGAGCGGCCGACTCGACGTGCTCGTGCTCGACGTCTGGGGCGGCGACGCGCTGACCGAGTGGGGGCGGCCGTTTTGGGAGCTCGATCTCGCGAAGGGGCGGGCGATGCTCGAGCGGGCGGTCCTCGCGCACCTCGCCGCCGCTCGCCACGGCGTCCCGCTCCTCCTCGAGCGGGGCGAGGGGTTGGTCGTCGAGGTGACCGACGGCGACGAGGCGACGAACCGCCACTACCGCGGCCAGCTCTTCTACGACCTGGCCAAGACCGCGCCGATGCGCGCCGCCCGCGGCATGGCGGAGGAGCTGCGCGACACGGACGTGACCGCGGTCTGCGTGACGCCCGGCTTCCTCCGCTCGGAGGCGGTCCTCGAGCACTTCGGCGTCACCGAGGCGACGTGGCGCGACGCGGTCGAGACGGACCCCGCGTTCGCCGAGTCCGAGTCGCCGCTCTTCGTCGGGCGCGCGATCGCGGCGCTCGCCGCCGACCCGCGGGTCGGGCGTTTCGCCGGGCGCTCCCTCGCCTCGTGGACGCTCGCCCGCGAGTACGGCCTCGCCGACGCCGACGGCCGCCGCCCGGACATGGGGGCGTGGTTCGATCGGGAGCGCGTCGCGCGCTGGCCGGCGCTCGTCGAGAGCGCGCGGCGAGGGCTCGCGGATCGGGGGATCGATCCGGACGCGGCGCTCGAGGTCGACGCGGAGCGCCTCCGCCTGACCCTCCGTCCGGCGGAGGAGGGCGGGGCGGGAAACGGCGTGCACTGGCCGGTGCAGTCGTTCGAGCTCTGGATCGAGACGCCCGAGAAGGCGGCGGCGGCGTTCCTCGCGCGGGTCGATCGGGCGCGGGACGGCGGCTGAACGGGGCGCCGCCGGTCCTCACTCGTCCGCGGGGCCCCGCTCGCGGTCGATCCGCGCGGCCAGCTCCTCGAACCCCTGCTCGCGGACGACGTCCGCCTGCCACTCGAGCTGCCGGGGGAGTCTCTCCGGGGCGTCGGCCAACGACTCGCGCGCGAGCGCGATCGCCTCGTCGACGGCGGCGCGCGCCGCCTCCCGTTCGCCGCGTTCGTGGTGGACCATGGCGAGGGCGAGGCGCAGCCACTGCCGGAGCCCGAGCGACACGCCGTCCGTCTCGTCGGTCAGCGCCGTCAGCGCGCGGAACCTCGTCTCCGCGGCGTCGAGCCGTCCGGCCCGCCGGAGGAACTTCGCGGAGAGGCTCCGGAACTCGAGCGTCCAGGCGTGTCCGGGACCGAACACCTCGTCGTAGCGGGCGGCCCCCTCGTCGATCAGCCGCACGGCCTCGTCGATCTCCCCGCGCGCGGCCGCGACCTCGCCGAGGAAGACCTTGCTGGCCGCGACGAAGGTCGAGTCGGCGCCGAACACCTCGCGGTACAGCTCGAGCTGGCGTCGGTACCCCCGTTCCGCGTCGTCGAGGTCTCCCGCCTCGAGGCGGACGCGGGCCCATCCTCCCCACGCGTCTCCCGCCTGGCGCCCCGGCGTGTCGGGCCGACGCTCGATCCGGTCGAGCGCGTCGCGAAAGACCGCCGCCGCCTCGTCGAGGAGGCCGCGCTTGTCCAGGACGCGGGCCTTTCGGATGAGCGTGCCGGTGAGCGCCGACTCGTCGACCTCCGGCCGGCGGCGGTGCGCGCGTTCGATCCGGGCGAGGAGGTCCGACGCCTCGTCGAGACGCGCGTGTTCGGCGAGGAAACCGGCGAGGTTCCCGAGGACCATCAAGGTCTCGTCGTGCTCGTCGCCCAGGGTGGCGGCGAAGGCGGCGGCGGCGCGCCGGTACAGGGCGTCCGCCTCGTCGGTGCGGCCCTGGGCGTGGCGGGTGTTCGCGAGGTGGTTCAGCGCGGTCGCCGTCTCCGGGTCGTCCTCGCCGCGGAGCTCCAGCCAGGCGGCGACGCCCTCCTCGAGGTACCGCTCGGCGAGCGCGGGGTCGGTCTCGGTGTTGAAGAACGCGCCGATCCGGGTCAGGAGACGCGCGCGCGCCCGAGGGGAGTCGGTCAGCTCGGTCCGCACGCGCTCGCCGGCCCGTTCGATCACGGTCTCGAGCGTCGCGTCGCCGCCCGACTCCTCGGCGTCCGACTCGAACACGACCTGCTCGAGGAACGAGAACGCCCGCTCGGCCGCCACGCGTTCCCGCTCGATCCGGACGTTCACGAGGGCGAGGGCGATCGGGACGCCGACGACGAGGAGGACGCCGAGCGCGGCCGCGACCGACGCCGCGCGGTGGCGCCGGGCGAAGCGGAGCGCACGGGTGAACCCGCCGACCGGGCGCGCCTCGATCGGGCGGAACTCGAGGAACCGGCGGAGGTCGGCCGCGAGGTCTCCCGCCCGCCGATACCGTCGCTCGAGGACCTTCTCCATCGCGGTCAGGCAGATCGTCTCGAGGTCGCGCGGGACCAGCGGGTTCAGTCGGCGCGGGTACGGAGGCTCGCGCGTCTGGATCTGACGGAGCACCTGCTGCGTCGTCTTGCCGCGGAACGGCAGGCGGAGCGTCAGGAGTTCGAACAGCGTCACGCCGAGCGAGTAGATGTCCGCCCGGCCGTCGATCTCCTCGCGCTCCCCGGAGATCTGCTCGGGCGAGACGTAGTACGGAGTGCCGACGAACTCCTTCGTGAGCGTGAGCGACGCCTCGTTCTCGACGTCGGCGAGACCGAAGTCGAACAGCCGCGCCCGGCCGTCCTCGGTGACGAGGACGTTCGACGGCTTCACATCGCGGTGGAGGACGCCGTTCGAGTGCGCGTGCTCCAGCGCCTCGGCGACGTCGTGGACCAGCCGGCAGACCATCTCGACGTACGTCTTCCCGCGGGCCGGCGGCGGGAGGTCGGGCGAGGGGCGCGGCCCGGGGAGCGGCGGCGCGCCGTCGTCGTCCGGGGCGTCGAGCGTGTCGCCGCGCAGGAGCTTCGAGAGGTGCCGCGATCGGAGTTCGGCGGTCGGGACGCCCGAGCGGGTCAGGCCGGCGATCACGTCCGCCAGCGTCCGTCCGGGGACGAACTGCATCGCGAACCACGGGGCGCCGTCCTCCTCGCCGACCTCGTAGATCGGCACGATGCAGGGGTGGTCGAGCTGGGCGACGGCGCGGGACTCGCGCAGGAACCGCTCGCGCGCCCGGTCGCTCGCGACGGCGCGGTGCGGGAGGGTCTTCAGCGCGACCCGCCGCCCGAGCTCGAGATGTTCGGCGAGGTAGACGACGCCCATCCCGCCGGTGCCGATCCGTTCGAGGAGGCGGTACGGCCCGACGCGGCGCCCGATCTCGTCCGGCTCGGCCGCGGCGCCGCCGGCGAGGAGGCCGAGGCGCGAGAGCTCCCGGACGCGCCGCCGCACCTCGGGGGCGAGATCGGGGCGGGCGTCGACGAACCGGTCGAACGCCGCGCGCCCCTCGTCCTCGAGGATCCGGAGCGCCTCGGCGACGCGCTCCTTCGCCTCCCGCGCCTCGTCGTCGCGTGCGGGTCCGTCCATCCGCGGGAGCGTATCCGATCGCGCGCCCCATCCGGGTCGACGGAGGGGCGATCGGGCTACACTCTTCTCATGGGTGAGCGAGACGCCGATGACACGCCGGAGGAGGTCGCCGACCTCGTCCGCCGGGCGCAGGCCGGGGACGGCGAGGCGGCCGACGAGCTGCTGCGGAGCCACCTCCCCGGATTGAGGGCGTTCGTCCGACTCCGCGCGGGGGAGGTCGTCCGGCTGAAGGAGTCCGCGTCCGATCTCGTGCACTCCGTCTGCCGGGAGGTCCTCGAGGAGCTCCCCTCGATCGAGTACCGCGGCGAGACGGCGTTCCGGAACTGGCTCTTTCGGGCCGCCGAGCGGAAGATCGTCGACCGGGCCCGGTACTGGCGGGCGGAGAAGCGGGACCTCGCGCGCGAGGCGTCGCCGGCGTCGGGGACCGCTCAGGACGAGCTGATGCGCTCGTACGCGTCGATCCACACGCCGAGCCGGGACGCGATCGTCCGCGAGGAGGTCGACCGGATCGAGGCGGCGTTCGACCGGCTTCCGGAGCACTACCGGGAGGTGATCACCCTGGCCCGTCTGGTCGGGTTGCCGCACAAGAGGATCGCGGAGGAGATGGGGCGGTCCGAGGGCGCCGTGCGGATCCTCCTGTTCCGGGCGCTCGCCGAGCTGTCGGACCACTTGCGGTGAACGCGCGGACCGGACGCGGCCCGGTTCCGCTCGATGAGGGGAGCCGGACCCGGCGATGACGAATCTCGGATTCCCGGGTCGGAGTCGAATCCGTTGACCCGTCCCGTGACACCCACGGGGCACGGAACGGTCGTGTCCCACCCGCAAGACCTCGCGTTGGTGCGCGGGGCGCTCGCGGGGGACGCGGCCGCGCTCGCGGCGCTTCAGGGACGACTTCGGTTCGTGCCGCGGGTCCTGGTGGTCCTGAACCGCCGGCTCGGGGGGGAGCCGGACGGGCCGGACCTCGAGGACGTCGCGCAGGACGTGGTGACGAGGGTCTGGGCCAGGCTGTCCGACTATTCGGGCCAGGCGCGGTTGGAGACGTGGATCTATCCGTTCTGCGTGAACGTGCTCCGGAACGCCCGCCGGAAGGCGGTCCGGCGGGAGCGGCGCCGGGTCGACGTCGAGCGGGTGCCCGAGCCGGCGGAGGAGGCCGCGACGCCGGCGTCCGACTACGCGCACGTCCACGAGGCGCTCGAGCGGCTCGGGCCGCCGGGGGCGGACGTGGTGCGGCAGCGGCTGTTCGAGGAGAGGTCGTTCCCGGAGATCGCGGAGCGGATGGAGGTGCCGGTGGCGACGGCGAAGACCTGGTTCTACCGCGGCCTCGAGTCGCTCCGGGGGATGCTCGGGGGGAGGGACGAGGAGTGACGACGGACCGACACGACGCGCGACACGAGGCGGTGCGGGAGGCGTTCGCGTGCGGCGAGCTCGCGGCCGACGCGCCCGAGGTGGTGGCGCTCCGGGAGGCGTGTCCCGCGTGCCGGGACGCGTTCGATGACCTCGCGCGGAGCCTGGACGAGCTGCGCGGCGCCGGGCGGGCGATGCGAGACGACGTGGCGGCGGCCGAGCGGGAGGCGGGCGCGCCGGGCGAGGAACGCGTCGGCGACATGCTGGCGCGGGCGCGCGCCGCGGCCGGGGAGTCGGGCGCGGTCGGGTCCGCACCGCGGATCGGGCGCCGGCCGTGGCTGGTCGCGGCGGCCGCGGTCCTCCTCGCGCCGCTCGTCTGGTGGGCGGTCCGGGCGGCGGACGACGGCGAGCGCGACGCCCCGGTGCCGCTCGGCGACGGGCTCGCCTGCGAGCGGCCGATCGGCGAGGTCGACGCGTGGGGCGCGTTCGTCTGGAGCGGGGACCTCCCGTCGGCGGGATGGTTCGAGGTCGTGGTGCGGGACGAGGACGGAAGGGTGCTCGTCCGGTCGGGGAGACTCCAGGAGAACGTCTTCCGGCCGACGGAGGCCGAGGGCCGCATCCTGACGGACGGGATCCGCTGGGAGGTCGTGGCGCGCGACGTCGGCCGGGTGCACGACCGGGCCTCCGCCGAGGCGAGGCTCCGGTAGTCCGGACCGCCGGCGCTCAGGACGAGGCGGTCGGCGGGGAGGCGCGGCGGGTCGGGACGAGCGCGCCGACCTCCCGCTTGTACGACAGGTAGCTCTCCCCGTGGGTGGAGATCAGGTCGCGTTCCTCCACGGCGACGCCGAAGACCGCGTACGCCGTGAATCCGGCGGCCAGCAGGAGATGACTCGCCGTCATCGTCGGCGCCGCCCAGAGCGCGACGACGAAGCCGGTCATGATCGGGTGACGATCGAACCGGTACATCAGCCGCCGCGAGAACGGCGGCGACGCCGGCGGCCTCCCGAGGAGGTGCCGCGCGGCCTGGCGGAGCCCGAACAGCTCGAAGTGGTCGATCGCGA
The DNA here is from genome assembly GCA_030428825.1 of bacterium. Classification (GTDB taxonomy): domain Bacteria; phylum Planctomycetota; class B15-G4; order B15-G4; family JADJEK01; genus JAUIEL01. Next base: position 1,916 of record JAUIEL010000269.1, on the reverse strand, counting down.
ACGTCGCGACGAGGAGGTACGTCCAGGCGAGCGCGGTGACCGCGTGGACGGCCGCGCGGAGCGCCGGGTGCCCGAGACTCCACACGACGCCGTCGATCGGCTGCCAGAGCCCGAGGGAGAGCGCCATGAGGCCGCCCGCCAGCCCGGTGAACGTCGCTCGCGCGGCCGCCGTCGGGAGGGCGCTCGCCCAGGCCGCCTTGAACCGCGGGCGGGCCATGATCGTGTGCTGGAGGCCGAACAGCGCCACCCACCCGAGGTCGACGACGACCGCTCCCGCCGTCGATTCGACGAGGGCCGGTCCGGCGCCGAGGGGCGCGAGCCCGAACGTGGAGAGGATCAGCCAGCCGAGCCCGACCAGGCCGGTCCCGTAGGCGACCAGCGAGTACGTGAAGACGCCGAGACGGGAGGCGATCGAGGCGGGTGCGGCGCGGTGCGGTTCCATCGGGAGTTCTCCGGGTCGGGGCCGGTCGCATCGCCGGCCGTTCCTCCTCTCGCGTGAAAACGACCCGAGACCGGCCACCGAACCCGGTTCCTTTCGGGCGCTCTCGAGAGGCGACGGGGGAGCCGGGCGTGTTCGCCGACGCCGCGAAGGCGCCGCGCGGTGGTCGTGCGCGCGCCGCGCCGGCGACGAAGGCGGGCCGGGGATCGAGGCGCTCGGCTCGTCCAGCGCCACGCTCACGGCCGGGCCGTGAGGTCACGTGACGATCGCCTCTCGACCCGTGCGCCGTCACCGACCAAGATGTCGCGAGAGCTCCTCCGCCCCGCCCTTCCCTCCGACCCCATCCGAGAGGTCCCCCCGGCCGTGCTTCGCTCCTGCTTGCTGGTCCTCTCCGTCCTCCCCGTGGCGCCCGGCGCGGAAGAGGGGGAGGGGTTCTGGGACGTGCACGGCGAGGTCGCCGCGCTCCGACAGGCCGAACGGATCGTCGAGGCGTTCGAGCGGCTGCCGCGCCTCGACGCGCTGGCGACGACCGACGCGCACCGGGCGTACGCGTGGGGCGAGCGGGTCTACCTGCACGCGATCCTCGGGACCCCGGACCGGGCCGCCGAGCCGTTCCGGCGGATGCGCGAGCGGTTCGCCCGGCTGCCGCCCGATCGGAACCCCGGCGCGCTGTTCGGCGAGCTCGAGTACGAGCTGCCGTACCGGCTGGCGATCGACGACTTCGCGGGGGCGGTGCGGCGGGTCGACGAGGCGCGCGCCGATCCGCGGTGGTCGATCGACCGGCCGTGGGCCGCCGCGTCTCGGCTGCGGGTGGAGCGGCAGCGGGCGCTGGCGCTGGCGGCGTGGGCGCGGCAGGGCGGGGTCGCGGTCGACGAGGCGCTCGGCGCGCTCCGGCGCGTCGTGGACGAGCTCGGTTACCGCGGCGCCGAGATCCTCCTCCGGATCGGGACGATCGCGCTCGAACGGGGGCGGTCCGACGAGGCGCGGGCCGCGCTGCGCGACGCCGAGGCGCAGGTGGCCGCCTGGCGGGAGGAGGGGATCGCCTCGGACCTCGACGAGCTGAACCTCGCGGTCCTCCGCGCCCGGGTCGCGCTGGCGGGACGGGCGGACGGAGGGGCGCCGGACGAGATCGAACTCGCGGCGGCGCGCCGGGCGCTCGCCGACCGATGGGAGCGCGGGCTCGACCGCTGGGTGATCGAGGACCGGGAAGGAGGCGTCGGGATCCTCCACCACGACCTGCGCCAGGACGCGCTCTCGGCGCTGGTGCGGCTGACGATCGCGCTCGGGGAGGGGCCGGAGGCGGCGCTCCGTCCGGTGGTCGAGACGCAGGAGGCGAGCGCGCTGGCCCGATCGCTCGCCGCCGAAGGGCGATCGGTGGGGGAGCTCCGCCGCGCGATCGTGGCCGGGGCGGATCACGTCGTCGTCGTGCTGCTGCCGGCGACGCTCGGCGGAGACGCGTTCCTCCTCGGGCGCGAAG
>JAUIEL010000268.1 GCA_030428825.1 bacterium | reverse complement strand
TCGCTAGCATGAGCAGCGCGCGGCCGTCGGCGCCGAGCACGTCGTAGGCCGAATCGTCGGCGTCGGCGCCAGCTGCGCCGAGGTCGTCCTCCTCGAGAAGCTCGGCCACGGGACGTACTGGTTCGTGACGACGACGCCCCAGGACGCGCTCCCCCAGAACGTCACCTTCGGGGCGTTCACCTGGGACAAGTTCGGTGGCCCCTCCAACCGCGAGATCGACATGGAGGACTCGCTGTGGAACAACCCGTCGAACCTCCCCAGTCAAGTCGTGGTTCAGCCGTACTCGACTCCGGGCAACCTCGTGTCGTTCGCGCTGCCGAATCTCTCGACCGACGCGACGCTGACGAGGTTCATGGACTGGCAGCCGGGGGAGATCACGTTCGGCGTGCGGAAGGGCCTGTACACGCCGTGCGCCATGACTCCCCAGACGAGCTGGTTCCACCACCTCTACGCGACGAACCCGGCCCTGAACCACTTCGTCCCCGACGAGGGCGACGCGCAGTTCCGCTTCAACCTCTGGATCAACGCCGGGTCCGCCCCCTCGAGCGGTCAGCCGGTCACGGTGGTCGTTTCCGACTTCCGCTTCACGCCGGCGCGCGGCGCGTTCCCGATCGGATGCACTCACGACGCGATCGGCAGCCTGCCGGTGATCGGAGGCACGACGAGCCTCGGGCAGACGCTCACGCTCGGCGTCGACAACCCGGCCGGGACTCAGACCGCCGGTTCCCAGGCGGTCCTCGCGATCTCGAACCCGACCACGAACCCCCTCGCCTGCGGACCGCTCGTCCCGGGCTGGGGCGCGACCGGCGCCGCCGCGGAACTCGTCCTCCACCCCACCGCGAAGCCGGTCGTGTTGTTCGGCCAGAACCCGTGGGCCGGCCCCGACCACCCGGTCCCGTTCGCGCTTCCGATCCCGACGAACGCCGGCTCGTTGGTCGGCCAGAGGTTCCACGCCCAGGGCGCCGTGCTCGACGCGCCGACCTCGAGCCAGCCGGTCGCCCTGACCGAGGGGCGCGAACTCTGCATCGCGCCGTAGTCTCGCGCTGGAGTTCGGCGGGCGGTCCGGCCGCCCGCCTCTACCGCACCGACGCCACCCGCGCGGTCAGCTTCGCCAGCTCGGCGCCGACGTTCCGCAGGGACGTCTCGATCCGTTCGTCGGTCGGGTTCCCGTCGGCGTCGAACGCTTCGTGCACCTTCGGCACGGCCATCTGGTCCGGCAGCACGACCATGCCGATGTTCCCGAGGATCGACCGCACGGTCACCAGCCCGCGCAGACCGCCGAGCCCCCCCGGCGACCCCGCCACCAGCCCCGCCGTCTTCCCGCGGAACGCCACCAGCGGCGGCTCCCCCTCCACCGGGCGCGACACCCAGTCGATCGTGTTCTTCAAGAGGGGCGTGATCGAGCTGTTGTACTCCGGACAGGCCAGCAGCAGCCCGTCGTGGCGCGCGAACTCCGCCTTCAGCTCCTTCGCGTGCTCCGGCAACCCGTCCGCCGCCTCCAGGTCGCCGTCGTACAACGGCATCGGGTGGTCCGCCAGATCGACCACCGTCACCTCGGCTCCCGCCGACCGCGCCCCGTCCACGGCGACCGCGAGGACCAACTTGTTCCAGGACTCACGACGAGCGGAACCGGCGAACGCGAGGAGACGGGGAGGCATGGGGAGCTCCGGAAGGGGATGCGGCGGGGAGAGTTGTAGCCGCGAAGAACCGGAGAGCAAGGAGGGGGAAGCAATGAGAGCAGGGGAGAGCGAGGGAGAGGGCGCTGACGCGGAGGACCGGCACCGATGTCGACCCTCCGCGTCCGCGCATCCGATCGGTCCTCTCCGCTCTCCCCCGTACTCGCGCGAGGACGTGAGCGGGTCGGAGAGCCCATCCCTCCTCCGGCGCCCGCCGTGGCGAACGCGACGACGTTCCCGAACGCGTTCAGTCCACCCCGATCGCAACGTACCCGCCGCCGGCGGTCTTCCCGGAGTGGTACACCTTGAAGGCGTAGTTCCCGTCGGACCGGTCCGTCTCGACCAGCTTCCAGCGATCGTCGCTGGTCGGGGTCACCGTCGCGAGGCCCCCCCCGCCGCTGCCGTGGGAGATCGAGGTCTGCAACGTGCCGTCGTTCGACTCGCACGCGCCGCCGAGGTAGAAGTCCGCGTCGCCCGACTGGCCCTTCTGGCTCACGCCGATCGCGACGTCGATCGTCAGGAGGGTGGGCGTGAACCCGGACCCGCCCCCGCCGGCGGTGGCGACCCACTCGAGGTACTTCGTCGGCGCCGCGAGGCGACAGGTGAGGGCGACGTCCGCCTTCTTCTCGAGCGCCTTCACGAGCTTCTTCACCTCCTTCATCGCCTTCGGGTAGACGGCCTGGATCTCCTTCTCGATGTCCGCGCGGAGGCCGTCGGACGTCGAGAGGTCGCCGTAGAAGAAGCCGGTCGGCCGGTCCGCGGTCGAGATCCCCGCGTCCTGCAGGAACAGGAGGACCTCGCCGTAGCCGACCCGGTAGGCGGCGCTCGCGTCTCGGATCGCGTCGGCCATCTCCTTCTGGAAGTCGACCAGGGCGTCGAAGAGCTGGGACGCCGCGGCCGTGGTGACCGCGCCGGACTCCACGCCCTGCCGGATCTGGTCGATCTCGAGCTCCAGCACCTTTCGCCGGATCGTGGCGTCCTTCCGGAACTGCTTGACGACCCCCTTCGCCTTCTTCTGGAGCATCTTCTGCGCCTGCTTGGCGGGCGGGGCCGCGCGCGCGTCGGAGGCCGCGAGAGGGAGCGCGGCGAGGGCGAGGCAGAGGATCGAGGTGCGGGGGGAGAGGTGCATGCTTCGGTCTCCGGATTCGACTCGTGCGGCGCCGGGTCGCGCCGACGGGGAACGAATCCGGCCTCTCGCCGGCGCGCTACGAGGTTTTTTCGGAGAATGTGAGAGGACCGGAGCGGTTCCACCCGGACCCGGCGCACGCGTCCCGCCGCACCGGGTCGCTACGATGCGCCCCTCGAGGCACGCTCCCGCGCGCGCCCGCACCGTGACCGGAGATTCGGAATGAAAGGTTGTCTCGCCGTCGTCGGCGTCCTCACGCTCCTGCTCGTCGTCCTGATCGCCGGCTGCACCGGGTTCGTGATGTACAAGGGGCACGAACTCGGCCAGGAGCACGAGCAGGCGCTCGCCCGGCTCCGGCAGACGAACTCCGCCGCGTTCGCCGCACCCGAGGACGAACTCCTCGCCGAGGACCGCGTCGCGACCTGGTTCCGGGTCCGCGCCGAGGCGGTCGCCCCGCTCGACCGGATGTTCTCGAAGGCGCAGGACCTGAAGCGGATGGAGGACGGGGACGTCGGGTTCTTCGAGGGGATCTCCGCCGCGTTCGGAGCGGTGAAGGGGATCGCCAAGTCGGTGATGGAGGTGCCGGGCGCGCTCGCCACCGGCCTCGAGGAGGCGGGCATGTCGTTCGACGAGTACGCCTGGATCAACGGCGTGGTCCACGCCACGGTCCGCCGGGCGGCGCGGGCGGGCGAGGAGCCGGCGGTCGCGATGGCCGACGCCATCGACAAGTCGTTCGACTCGGTCGAGATGCGTTCCGAGGGGAAGGAGTTCGACCCCGAGCGGCTCGACCGGCTCGAGGACCGGATCTCCGAGTGGAAGCCGGAGAATCTGGCGCTGATCTCGGCGCGGGCCCAGGAGCTGACCGCGTCCCCCGCCCTCCTGATGCTCGACGTCTTCGCGCTGAACATGGAGGACCAGCTCGCGGGCGGGGCCGCCGAGTCGCCGGCGACCGACGACGGGGGCTGACGGGCGGCCGGGAGCGGCGGGCGGTATGCTGCGGGGGCCCCGGAGCCGGAGGTGCCGATGCGGCTCGCCGTGATCCCGTTCCTCGTCCTCGCCGGGCCGGCCCTCGGCGCGACCGACGACCCGCCCCCCGCCGAAGCGGCGCGTCTCCTCCTCGAGAAGGCCGAGGCGGGCGCGGCCCGCGGGCAGTACGCCAAGGCGGTCAACACCTACGAGAAGATCGCGAAGGAGTGGCCGCAGACGCCGGCCGGGCAGGTCGCCGCCCGCCGGACCGGGACGTCCGGGTACGTCGGCCACGTCGACCTGGTCCGGAACGGGCCGTCCCGGAACCGCGTCGACGTCGCGATCATGGGGGACGGCTTCGAGCTCGGCCAGCAGGGGGACTTCGACACGCTGGCGAAGGTGGCGCCGCGGAACTTCGAACGGCACGAGGTGCTCGAGGAGTACTACGCGTACCACAACTTCATCCGCGTGAACCTCCGCTCGAAGGACTCGGGGGTCGACCAGCACGGCCGCGACTACGACACCGCGCTCGGCGCGTTCAAGTCGGGTATGGCGCAGGGGCAGGTGGCCGTCCGGCCGGACCTCGTCCGGGCGATGCTCGCCGAGCTTCCCGAGCACGACTCGCTCGCGATCGTCTTCGTCAAGAACGGCGACCTCGGCACCGGCGGGAACGGCGTCGCGTCGGTCGGCGGCCGCGACCCGAAGACGATGGTCCACGAGTGGGGCCACGCGTTCGGCGGCTTGATGGACGAGTACACCGCGTTCACCGGGCACCGCGGCCTGGTCCGGAACGGCCCGAACGTGTCGCGGACCGAGGACCCGGAGCAGGTGCCGTGGCGCCACTGGCTCGAGGCGCGCGCGCGCGGCGTGAAGGTCTACGAGGGGGCGGACGGCCGACCGCAGGGGGCGTGGAAGCCGACGACGAACTGCATCATGGACGTCGGCATGGACTTCTGTCCGGTCTGTCGCGAGGCGATGGTCCTCCGGATCCACGAGTTCGTCGACCCGATCGAGGGCTCGACCCCTCCCCCCCACGGCGGCCCGGCCGACGCGATCCACGTCGACATGAAGCTCTCGGTCCGGCAGCTCGAGCCGGTCGAGTTCCGGGTGGCGGTGATGCAGCCGAAGAGCCACGGCGTGACCGCGATGTGGTGGGTCCTCCCCGAGGAGGAGGCGCCGCGCCCGTCCGACCCCGACGTCGACCGGACCCTGAAGGACCGGCGCGACCGCGGCCCCCTCCCGCCGATCGAGGCGCGGCCGCTCGCCCGGAGCCGGCGGCCGAAGGGGGGCGAGCACTCCTTCTCGGTCGACCCCCGCGACTTCGAGCCGGGGCGGTACCGGGTCGTTTGCCGGGTGATCGATGAGACGCGGGTGCGCGGGTCGAAGGGGCCGTGGGTCCTCTCCGACCCGGCCGGGCTCCTCCAGTCCGAGCGGACGTGGTGGCTGTCGCTCGACCAGTGACTCCCCGCCAACCCGGCCGGGTGGTACCATGCGCCCCGCCACTGGCCTACCCACCCGGAGAACCCTCCATGCTCCGTCCTCTCCCGTTCGTCTCCCTCGCGTTCGCGCTCGTCGCCGCCTCCGCGGCGACCGCCCAGGTCTGCTCGAGCGCGACCGATTCGTTCTGGAAGAACGACACCCTCCCGAACGTCCCCGGCTCGCCGGTCGGCGTGTCGATCATCCAGGGCCTGTGCGAGAACGAGGCGGCCGGCGCGGTCTTCTCGCTCGGCACCGGTCAGGGACCGCAGAAGCTCACCAAGGCCGCGGTCGGGTTCGGACACGCGTCCGGATCGGGCGGCTTCAACGCGGTGGTGAACCTCGAGATCTACGACGGCGTGGCGTGGAACGGTCAGGTCCCCGTCCTCGGTCCGAAGGTGTTCGACTTCGCGGTCGACCTGGCGGCGAACATCCAGGTCTCGTCGCACGCCATCAACGAGGTCGACCTGACCCCGTACGACATCGTGGTGGGGAACGACCCGTCGAAGTCGTTCGTGATCGCGTGGCGGATGCTCATCAACCCGAACGGCGCCTGCGCGACCGGCTTCCCGGCGAACTTCTTCACCGACAACGGCTCGGTCGGGTTCCCGTGCGACACCGTCCCGCAGAAGAGCCTGATCGACATCACCGGCCAGGGGTGGCGCGACGCGGCGTTCGCCACGGTCTCCGGCGTCCCGCTCTGCCCGTTCTTCTTCGACGGCAACTGGGTGATCCGCGCCTGCACGACGGACGCCGGCCCGCCGCCGACCTGCCAGTTCAACGTCGGCCTGCAGGGACCGGGGACGGTCGACCTCACGATCTGCGGCGGCGACCTCGCGCCGGGGAACCCGGCCGACCTGCGGGTCGAGAACGCCGAGGCGAACGCGCAGCTCTTCTTCTTCGGGTCGCTCACGCTGAACCCGTTCTTCCTGTTCGACACGTTCGGCGTCATGGGGCCGAACCCGCCGAAGTTCCTCGCCGTCCTCCCGGCGGACGGGAACGGCGAGCTGTTCATCCAGAACGCGGTCCCCGGCGGCAACGGATTCCCGCTCAGCTACTACGTCCAGGTCGTGACGACCGACTCGGCGCAGATCCAGGGGTACGGTCACTCGAACACGCTCCGCATCGACTTCCAGTAGGTCGACGCGAGCCGGGGTCCCCCGGCGCTCCGCCCCACCCGACGGCGGGCCTCCTCCACGCGAGGGGGCCCGCCGTCGGCGTCTCGCTCGGGAAATCCTTCCCATCCCAGGGGCCGTGGAAAGGGAACCAATTCGATCCGGTTTTCTCCTTGGCAATCCCGCCGATCCGAGCGATAAGTGGACCGTTCGAGTCCTAGTTCTCCAGTCCAGGTTTTCGTCGCCCCGGAGGTCGCGCGCCGATGATTCGCATGACGCGACAGTCCGACTACGCCATCGTCCTCCTCTCGGTGTTCGCCCACGACGAGCCCGGCGCCTCCCACGCGGCCCGGGACCTCGCCGAGCGGACCCACCTGCCGGTGCCGATGGTCGCGAAGATCCTGAAGACGCTCGCCCGGGAAGGGGTCCTCCTCTCCCAGCGGGGGGTCCACGGCGGCTACCGCCTCGCGCGCCCGCCGGCGGAGATCTCGGTCTCGGACGTCATCACCGCGCTCGAGGGTCCGATCGGGATCACCGAGTGCACCACCGACGAACCGACCGGCTGCGACATCGCGGCGCTCTGCGCCGTGAAGAGCAACTGGGCGACCATCAACCAGGTCGTCCGGGACGCGCTGGACGGCATCACGCTCGAGCAGATGGCCGGGCCCCTCCACTCCGACCACGTCTCCGGGAACGCCTCATGAGCTCCACCGCCAAGAGTCTCGAGAACCTCACCAACCGCGAGTACAAGTACGGCTGGACGGCCGACCTCGAGGCGGACTCCGCGCCGCCCGGCCTGACCGAGGAGACGGTCCGGTTCATCTCCGCCAAGAAGGAGGAGCCGGAGTGGCTGCTCGAGTGGCGGCTGAAGGCGTTCCGCCACTGGCTCACGATGGAGGAGCCGACCTGGCAGAACGTCCACTACCCGCCGATCGACTACCAGGCCGCCAGCTACTACTCCGCGCCGAAGTCGGCCGCGGACAAGCCGAAGTCGCTCGACGAGGTCGACCCCGCGATCCTCGAGGAGTACGAGAAGCTCGGCATCCCGCTGAAGGAGCGCGAGGCGCTGGCGGGCGTGGCGGTCGACGCGGTCATGGACAGCGTGTCGGTCGCGACGACGTTCAAGGAGAAGCTGAGCGAGCTCGGCATCGTCTTCTGCTCGTTCTCCGAGGCGGTGAAGGAGCACCCCGAGCTGATCCGGAAGTACCTCGGCTCGGTCGTGCCGTACACCGACAACTACTTCGCCACCCTGAACTCGGCGGTCTTCTCCGACGGATCGTTCGTCTACATCCCGAAGGGCGTCCGCTGCCCGATGGAGCTGTCGACGTACTTCCGCATCAACGCCCAGAACACGGGGCAGTTCGAGCGGACCCTGATCGTGGCGGAGGAGGGGAGCTACGTCAGCTACCTCGAGGGGTGCACCGCGCCGATGCGGGACGAGAACCAGCTCCACGCCGCCGTGGTCGAGCTCGTCGCGCACGACGACGCGAAGATCAAGTACTCGACGGTGCAGAACTGGTACCCGGGCGACGAGAACGGCAAGGGCGGGATCTACAACTTCGTCACCAAGCGCGGGAAGTGCGCCGGCAAGCGCTCGCACATCTCGTGGACGCAGGTCGAGACCGGCTCCGCGATCACCTGGAAGTACCCGAGCTGCGTGCTGCTCGGCGACGACTCGGTCGGCGAGTTCTACTCCGTCGCGCTCACCAACCACCGGATGCAGGCGGACACCGGCACGAAGATGATCCACGTCGGCAAGAACACGAAGTCGACGATCGTGTCGAAGGGGATCTCCGCCGGCCACGGCCAGAACGCCTACCGCGGGCTCGTGAAGATCGCGCGCTCCGCCGCCGGCGCCCGCAACTACTCCGTGTGCGACTCGCTGCTGATCGGCGACAAGTGCGGCGCGCACACCTTCCCGTACATCGAGAACCAGAACCCCACGGCGCGGATCGAGCACGAGGCGTCGACCTCGAAGATCGGCGAGGACCAGATCTTCTACTGCCAGCAGCGCGGCATCGACGCGGAGGACGCGGTCTCGATGATCGTGAACGGCTTCTGCAAGGACGTGCTCGCCGAGCTCCCGATGGAGTTCGCGGTCGAGGCGCAGAAGCTGCTCGGCGTGAAGCTCGAAGGCAGCGTGGGTTGAGCCAGGGAACGAACGAGAACCGATGAGCCAGACGATGTTGAGCATCCGGGACCTCCAGGCGCGCGCCGGAGGGAAGCAGATCCTGAACGGGATCGAC
>JAUIEL010000267.1 GCA_030428825.1 bacterium | reverse complement strand
TGCTCCGAGCGGTCCGGGAGCGCGGAAGGGACGCCGTCCCGACCGCGCTGATCGTCGGGCCGCTCGCGGCGGGCGCCGGCCTCTCGGCCGCGAACGTCCTCGACCTCGGGCTGGCGCTCGACACGGTCGTCCCGTGGCCGCTCTGGTGGATCACCGGGCTCGCGCTCTCCCTCGATCCCCCGCGCCGCGAGCCGGCCCTCCCCGGCGTCTCCCTGCTCGTCGCGGCCGGGCTCCTCCTCGCGGCGGCGACCCTCGCGTGGACCCCGCTTTCGGCGCGCGTCGAGCTGTCGCGCGCGCGGGTCCTCGCCGCCGAGGGGCCGCGGAACCCGCGGCTCCCCGACCCGCGCGGCCGCCTCGTCGCGGCGCTGCAGCGGGCGATCACGCGCGACCCGTCGCTCGAGCCGGCGTACGTGATGCTCGACAGCGCCGTCGCCGGCGACGTCGACGAGCGCCGTTCCGTCCTCCGCCGGTACCTCGCCCAGGGCCCGGACTACGGCCACGTCCGGAGCCGGGTGGGACAGTTCGAGTTCGAGTCCGGAGCGCACGAGGACGCGGTCGAGACCCTCTCGTACGCCTTCGAAGACCGGTTCTGGTGCGACTCGATCCTGCAGGACCGCGCCCGGTACGTCCGCGCGCTCGGCCACCTCGCGCGGGTGGACGAGGCGGAGACGGCGCTGCGGGAGACCCTCCTGTCGAACCACGAGCTGGTGCGGGACTTCCCCGTCGACGAGTCCGGGCGGCGCGTCGTCGAGATCCACGACGCGCTCGGCGACCCGGTCGCCACGATCGACCTCGGCGCGCAGCTCGACGTGCTCCGCGCCGAGCTGTCCGACCGCCGCGAGCGGGGGGAGGCGGTCGCGCGCCGCGACTGGCTGCAGGTCTTCTTCGCGTACCGGGTCGCCGGACTCGACGACGAGGCCGAGGCGTACCTCGACTTCCTCGCCGAACGGGTCGGCGAGATCGAGCCGGAGTCGATCCTCCGCGAGCGCGCGCGGCTCGCCCTCGACCGCGGCGATCGTCAGACGGCGGTCGCGCTGTACGAGGAGGCGTACCGTCTGACCGGGACCGAGACGTTCCGCGACTTCGCCCGGCAGGCGGCCGGCCGCGAGCGGGCCGCCGAGGTCCGCCCGCTCGCGCACATCGGCGACCTGATGGCGTGGCGTCCCGCGTACGAGCTGGCGCTCGACACGCGGATCGAGGCGGCGATCCGTTCGGGGGCGTTCGCCGACGCCGCCGCCGACATGCGGCGCCGGCTGTTCTTCTCGTCCGACCCGGGGGACCGGGCCCGCCGGCTGGTGAAGCTCGCGGACGCCCTCGAGGCGAGCAACGCGCCCGCGTCCGAGATCGAAGCGTCGTACCGCGCCGCCATGGAGCACCTCCTCTGCAAGCCGTACACGACCGAACACCTGTCGGTCCGGTTCGACGAGTCGCTCCCCGGCCGGATCGCGGAGAACGTCCACGCGCGGTGGCGAGAGGAGGGACGGACGCCGGAGGAGATCGAGGACGCGGCGCTCGCGTGGCCCGGCATCCGGTCGGTCCACTCGGCGGCGCTGCTGTTCCAGCTCGGGCTGTACCGCGCCCTCGGCGACGCGGAGGCGCTCCTGCGGACGGCGAAGCTGCTCGCGCTCGTCGAGCCGGGCTGCGACATCGCGTTCCTGGCCGAGCTGACGGCGCTCGAGGCGACCGCGCCGCCGAGCGTCATCCGCGACACCGCGCGGGACCACCTCCTCCTCCGCATCCTCCACCCGGTCCACGAGGAGGCGCAGAGCCCGTTCGGACGGGCGGTGGCGATGATGCTGAACGGCGCGTACGGCGAGGCGGCGGCGAAGTTCAAGGAGATCTTCCAACAGGCGCAGCCGGGACGCGACATGGCGCGGACCCTCGAGTGGTGGGCGCGGACGTGCCTGCTGAACGGCTCGGTCGACGAGGCCGGCAAGCTGATGCGTCGGGCGCGCAAGAACGCCCCCGACGACCGGCTGATCGCCCTGCGCGCGGAGCGGTGGCGATGAACGGTCGCGCCGCGGTCGGCCTCGGCCTCCTCGTCTTCGTCCTCGCGCTGGCGGTCCGCCTCGCGCACGTCGCGGAGTACCGGTCCGAGGTCGGCCTCGACGTCAGCCGGATCGCGCAGAGCGACAACCACGTCTTCGCCGAGTGGGCGCGGCAGATCGCGGCGGGCGACGTCCTCTGCCGGAACCAACCGCACGCCTGGCACTTCTGGACCCGCCAGGTCGCCCCCGACGCGCAGTGGGTCGACTGGTACGGCGGCGAACGGACGTACCACCAGGCGCCGCTCTATCCGTACTTCCTGGCCGCGGTCTTCCGCTCGTTCGGGGACGACCGCACGGCCGTCGCGATCGTCCAGGCGGTGCTCGGCGCCCTGACGTGCCTCCTCACCTTCGTGCTCGGTCGGCGGGTCGCCGGGCCGCGGGTCGGGGTCGTCGCCGGGCTGTTGCTCGCGCTCTGTTCGCCGTACTTCTTCTACGACGTCTTCCTGCTGCGGGACGGGCCGATCGCCCTCCTCGTGGTCGTCGCCGCGCTCGCCGCGGAGCGGGTCCTCCGGCTCGGCCGGCGGCGCGACTGGCTCGGCCTAGGCGCCGCGCTCGGCCTGTTCACCCTGATGAAGGAGACCGGGCCCGCGCTGCTCGTCCTGGCGATCGGGCTAGCGGCGTGGCGACACCGCGCGGCGCTCCGGCGGGCGGCGCTCCCGGCCGGGCTGCTGGTGCTCGGCTTCCTCGTCGTCGCCGCGCCTGCGTACGCGAGGAACGTCGCGGTCGGCGCGCCGACTTTCCGGTTGAGCACCCGCGGGCCGGAGGTGTTCATCGCCGGCAACGCCGCCGGGCAGGACGGCCGGTCGTGGGACCCTCCGATCGATCTGACCCGCCGCATCCTCACCGAGACCGGCTTCTCGCTCCCCGGCGCGATGATCGAGTCGATCGAGACCCACCGGAGCGCCCCGACCGGATACCTCGCCCTCCTCTGGGAGAAGACGCGGGCGTTCTTCTCCGGAGAGGAGATCCCGAACAACGTCAACTACGACCAGTTCCGCGCCCACCTCTCGACGCTCCGGATCGGGTTCGTCACGGTCACGTTCCTCGGGCCGGCGTGCCTCCTCGGGCTGTTCCTCGGCCTCCGGCGTCGCGAACGTCTCGCCGCCCCGTACCTGCTGTTCCTCGCGCTGTCGGCGTCGGTGATCGCGCTCTACGTCCTCGGCCGGTTCCGCATCCAGGTCCTCCCCCTGATGGCGCTCTTCTCGGCGGTGGCGATCGACGACGTCGCCCGACGCCTGCGACGGGCCCCGATGGCGGCGCTCCCTCCCCTGCTCGCATTCGGCGCGCTCCTCTGGGTCGCGTGGCCGAAGCCGTCGGTCTTCACCGCCGAGAACAAGCACGCCGCGTTCATGATGATGCACGTCGTCACCGACGACCTCGAACGCGCGCGACGGTTCCGCGACGCGCACCGGGCGGCGATCGGCGACCTCGACCTCGAGGCGATCGACCCGGACCAGCGGCGGTTCCTCGCCGCCCTCGACGCCGCGTTCGAACGGTACGAGGAGGCGCACGAACACCGGGGCGCCGAGCGGATGCTCCGGCTGGGACGCGCGTACGCCGACTACGTCGAGGCGACCGGAGGGTTCCTGCAGGGGCTGATGCGCGAACGGGCGTTCGAGTGCCTGGACGAGGCGCGACGTCTCGACCGCGGCCTCGCCGGACCGGACTACGAGACCGGCCGCGTCCTCATGGCGTCCCACGACCTCGACGGGGCGGTGCTGAGCTTCGTGCGCGAGCTCGGCTTCGCCCCCGAGCACCCGGGCGCGCATCGCGGCATCGGCCTGATCATGTACGGGCTGGAGCGCCGGGACGCCTCGGTCCGCCACCTCGAGATGGCGATCCGGGGCGGCGAGGACGACGCGGCCCTCCTGGCGACGTCGGCCCTCGTCCGCGGCAGCCCGTCGATGATCGACAAGAGCGTCCCGCTCGTCGGCGGCGAGATGCTCCGGGTGTACGCGCCGGAGCTGGCGATCGAGCGCGCCCGCGCCGCCCGCGCGGCGGCCGGTCCGTCGGAGGTCGAGGTCCTCCTCCGGGTCGGGCTCGCCCTCTACGCCGCGGGACGCGGCCTCGAGGACCGGGAGGCGCTGCTCGAGGGGCGGGCGGTGTTCGAGGGGCTGATCGAGGCCCAGCCGGGCCGGGCGGCGGAGTGGGAGCGGCTGGCGAGCGTGATCGACGACACGCTCGCGGCGCTTCACTTGTCGCCGAGGTAGCCGAGCTGCTCGAGCTCCTCGAGATCCTCCGCCGACATCTCCTGCTTCTCGGTCGCGGTCTCGACGAGCCGTCGCCGCCGCGCCTCCAGCCGCCGGCGCATCTTCTCGACGACGTCCGGGTGCGCCGTCGCCACGTCCAGTCGCTCGGCCGCGTCGCGCTCGAGGTCGTACAGCTCGACCGCGGCGATCGGGTACTCCCCCTCCTCCGGCACCGAGCGCGGCACGTAGCCGTCCGGGTTGTCGACGAGGAGCCAGCGCGGCGTCCGGAGCGCGTAGACCGACCGCGCGAGCTGGGCGAGCGCGTCGCCGCGACGGACCTCCGCCCCTTCGAACGCGTCGTGGAGGTCGAGCCCCCGGGCCCGCGTGACGGCGTCCCCCGCGCCCGGCTCGATCCCGAGGTGCGCGAGCACGGTCGGCATCACGTCGACCAGCTCGACCAGGTCGTCGACGACCACCCCCTTCGGCACCGTCCCCGACTGCTTGAAGATCAGCGGGACGTGCGTCACCGACGCGTACAGCGAGTTCGCGTGATAGAAGTACGCGTTCCGGGCGTACAGCTCCTCGCCGTGGTCGGCGGTCAGCACGACGAGCGTCTCCGCCGCCCGCCCCGACGTCTCGAGGGCGGAGAGGACGCGGCCGATCTGCGTCGCGATGTACCGGACCTGCGAGTCGTAGACCGCGAGGATCGCCTCGAGGTCCCGCGGCGCGAGCGCCTCCTTCTCGACGAAGATCCGGTCGAGCGTCTCCGCCTCGGCGTCGTACGGCCCGTCGTACGCCCCGAGGTACTCGGTCGCGAACGGCTCGCGGCGGTCGTACGGCTGGTGCGGGTCCATGTAGTGCACCCAGAGGAAGTCGCGCCCCTCCGCGCCGAACCCCGACTCGATCGCGTCGACGGCGAGCGTCGTCATCTTGTACTCGTCGTAGATCCGCTCGTACGCGTCGAACCCCTGGTCGATCCCGGACGCGCCGGGACGGAGGACGCCGTTCGCGATGTACGCCCGCGTCCGGAAGCCGCTCTCCTTCAGCCGCTCGGCGAGCGTCCACTCCCGCGGGTCGAGGCGGGCCTGGTTGTGGACCACGCCGGTCTCGTCGGGGTAGCGCGAGGTGAAGAGGGAGGTGACGCTCGGGAGCGTCATCCCCATCGGCGCGTGACACGACGAGAAGCGGACCCCCTCCGCCGCGAGCCAGTCGACGGACGGCGAGATCCCTGCCCGACCGCCGTAGCACGCGAGCCGGTTCGCCCGCAGCGCGTCGATCGAGATCAGGAGGAGATGTTCGGCGCGGCGCGGGGGCGGGCTCGACGGAGCCTCGTCCGCCGCGGGGACCGACGGCGCGGCCGGCGCGGACGGCGGGTCCCCGTCCGAGCAGCCGACGATCGAGAGCACGGCCGCGGCGAGGAGAGCGGGCGCGGGCCGGAGGGCGGGCACGGGGAAGCGCATGGGGTCAGCTCACTTCTCCTTCCCCCCGAGATAGCCGAGCGCCTCGAGGCCCGCCTTCAGCTCCGGGGTGAGGTTCGCCGTCCCGGCGTCGCGCCGGAGCGCGCTCAGGCCGCGGACGAGCGTGTCGAGCGCGGCGGCGCTCCGACGCGCGTCGTCCGGCCGTGCCCCGGCGAGGTCGCGCGTCTCCCCGGGGTCGTCGACGAGGTCGTACAGACGCCCCTCCTCGCCCTCGGTCCGGAGGAACTTCGACCGACGCCCGCGGAGCGACCGGAAGACGCGCTCGCCGCCCCCCTCCGGCCGCGAGCCGTGGGAGAGCGCCAGCCGGTCGCCCAGGCGATCGCCGGCGAGGAGCGGGAGGAGCGACCGGCCGTCCTGCACGGCGGAGAACCCCGCCCCCTCGGCGGGCGGACGGAGGCCGCAGAGCGCGCGCAGCGTCGGCGCGACGTCGACGATCGACACGACGTCGGGGATGCGGGACGGCGGGACGCCCGGCGCCCGGACGACCAGCGGGACGTGGACGAGCTCCTCGTGGAGCTGGTGCGCGTGGCCGATCGCGCCCCGTTCGAACAGCTCCTCGCCGTGGTCGGAGAGGACGACGACGATCGTGCGCTCGGCGCGGCCGGACCGGTCGAGCGCCCGGAGGACCTCGCCGAGGAAGTCGTCGGCGGTCCGCACCGACGCGCGGTAGAGGAGCCGCGCCCGCTCGACCATCCCCGGATCCTCGGCGCGCCGAGGGTCGCGACGGAGCTCGTTCATCAGCTCGACCGTCGAGAGCGAGCGGAGCAGCGCGTCGAGCTCGCCGTCCGCCGCGCCGAGGTCGCGCAGGAGGTCCGGCGCCGCCGCGTACTCGTGCGCCGCGTACGTGTGCACGAACCGGAACGTCGGAACGTCGGACGGCGCGGCGATCCGTTCGAGCAGCTCGCGCCGCGACCGCGCCGAAGCCTCGGCCCGGCGGATCTCGGCGGCGTCCCCCCGCCGCGCGGCCCACGCCCGACCGGGGAACGCGGGGTCGGTCGTCCCGTACCGGTCGAACCCGCGGTCGAAGCCGAACGTCGGATCGAGGTATCCGCCCCCGGTCCACGCCTCGGTCCGGTATCCGGCGCGCCGGAAGTCCTCGACCAGCCAGGGGAGGTCGCGCGGGACGGCGGAGAGCTCGCGGTGGACGTCGTGGCGGTCCGGCTGCTGCCCGGTGAAGAGCGACGCGTGCGACGGGAGCGTCCACGGCGCGGGGGCGATCGCCTGGTCGAAGACGGCCGCGGAGTCGGCGAATCGCGCGAGGGACGGGCTGTTCTCCGCCGGCGCGCCGTGGATCGAGAGGTGATCCGCGCGGACCGTGTCGAGCGAGATCAGCAGGACGTCCGGCGCCCGCGCCTCCGGGCGGGACTCGATCCGCGGCGCGGCGATCGCCACGATCGCGCCGGGAGCCCCCTCGACCTCGAGGGTGAACCGTCCGTCGCCGAGTCCGACGCGCTCCAGGTCGACCTCGACCTCCCGGAGGCCGCCGGCGCGCGGGAGCCTCTCCTGGCCCGCGACCGTGACGCCGCCGACGCGGAGCGCGAACGCGAGCGTCACGTCCCCCTCCGCCCCGAAGAACCGGGCGGCGTGGAAGCGGAGCCTCGGCGCCGCGCCGCTCGGCACGCGGACCGGGACGTCCACCCGCGCCGGCGACGGCAGGACGATCGACGGGCGCGTCACCTGATCGACGGCGACCGACCGGATCCACGGCGATCGGACGTCGCGGGCCGCTCGCCCCAGCCAGGCGCCGCGCGGGCCGAGGGCCGCGACGAGGAGCTTCGCGGACGGGTCGTCGGTCGCGGCCCCGCGGACCGCGACGAGGACCTCCCGCACGTCCGGCGCCAGCGTGGTGACGAGCTCGCGGCTCGGGTCCTCGCTCCCCGCCCGCGGGGCGAGCGGGATCGCCAGGGCGTGGAGGTACCGGACGATCTTCTCGGCGTGCGCCGGATCGCGGTAGGCGCCCGCCTCGTTCCGCTGCGGGACCGGGATCAGGAACGCGGCGTCGTCCGGCTCGAAGCGCCCGTCGACGCGGACGTGCAGCGCGCGCTGGGACGGCTCGACCGGCGCCCAGTGGAGCAGGAGCGGCCCCCGCCCGGGATGGAGCTCGTCCACCCACGCCCCGTCGTGCGAAGAGCGGGCCGGACGGTCACCGGAGAGCGGAGCGTCGACGAGGATCGACGCGTCGGCCAGGAGCGACGCCCGGTCGTCGGAGAGGTCGACGGCCGCCGACACCTCCGCCTCGGCGAGGCGGTCGGCGATCCGGACCACGGCGGGCGCGACCGCCGAAGATCCCCCCTCGTCCGCCCCCCGGCGGCAGCCGGCGAGCAGGGAGAGGAGCACGACGAGGACGAGGGGCGGGGAGAGTCGCATCGCGATCGGGATCACGGTGCAAGGAGAACAAGAAAGCGGGCCGGGAGAAAGTCCCGACCCGCCCTCCGGCGAACGTGAGCGGCGATCGCCGCGACCGTTCAGGACTCCTCGGTCTCGACTTCCTCGGCCTCGACGGCCGACGGATCGTAGTCGACGAACTCGAGGATCGCGCGCGGCGCGCAGTCGTTCAGGCGCGGCTTCGCGAGCTTGCGGATCCGGAGGTACCCCCCCGGACGCTCGCGCATGCGCGGCCCGATCTCGTCGAACAGCTTCTTCAGGACGGTCTTGTCCTGGATGTCCCGCGCCGCCCGGCGGACGTTGTGGAGGGACTTGTGCCGCCCGAGCGAGATGATCTTCTCGGCGTGCGGGCGGTACTCCTTCGCCTTGGCGAGGGTGGTGACGATCCGCTCGTGCTCGAGCAGGGACGTCACCAGGTTCCGCTTCATGGCGATGCGGTGCTTGGTCTTGCGGCCGAACTTGCGGCCCTGGACCCTGTGGCGAACCATCGGTCTCCTCCGTCCGCCGACGCCG
>JAUIEL010000266.1 GCA_030428825.1 bacterium | reverse complement strand
CTGGGAGATGCCGGACGCGAGCTGCTCCGGCTTCCCGAGGCCGTCCTTCAGGGCGATCGTCGAGAACGCCTCGATCATCCCCCAGACGGTGCCGAGGAGCCCGAGCAGCGGCGAGATCATCGCCACCACCACGAGCGGCTTCAGGTTGGCGGAGAGGCGGCGGACCTCGCGGGCGCCCGCGTCCTCGACCGCCTTCTCGACCTCGAGGACCGGCGCGCCGTTCCGCTTCAGCCCCGCGCCGAGGATGCGCGCCTGGGGGGAGTCGTGCTCGTCGCAGAGCTTCAGCCCCGCGCCGGGCCCGTCGCCGGTGACCGCGTCGAGGAGGGTGCGGCCGAACCGCTTGCTGCCGAGCCGCCCGCCCCGGAGCCGGATCGAGCGCTCGATGATGTACGCGAGCGCGACCACCGAGCAGAGGGCGAGCGGGATCATCAACGGGCCGCCGTTCAGGACCATGTCCCGGAGGGACTGCATCCCGGCGGGCTCGCCGGACTGAAACGCGAGGAGCGGGGACATCACGCGGGGCCTCCTTCCAACGGGACTCGGGACGCGGTCGACATCAGAACGCCTTCAGCTCGGCGAGGCGCTCGCGCGCGTTCGCCGCGAAGGCCGACCGCGGGTACTTCTCGACGATCTCCCGGTACTGCGACTTCGCCTTCTGCGGATCGCCGACCTTCTCCAGGCAGAGGCCGGCGAGGTAGAGCGCCTCGGCGTTCTCCTCCTCGGCGGCGTACAGCACCGACACCTTCAGGAACTCGGAGAGCGCCTTCTCCGGGTCGCCGCCGGCGAAGTGGAGGCGGCCGAGCTCGAGCCGCGCCCGCGCCCCGAGGACGCCGCGATCGCTCTGGATCACGCGCTCGAACGCCTGTCGCGCCGCGCGGGGCTTCTCCCGGCTCGCGAGCGCTCGCCCGCGCCAGAGCTCCGCCTCCGCGAGGTGCTCGAAGTCGGCGTGCCTCCGCACGAGCTCGGTGAGCGCCTCCTCTCCGTCGCCCCATTCGCCGGTCCGGCAGAGCGCGAGTCCGAGCCGGAAGAGCGCCTTCGGAATCGCGGCGTGGTTCGGGACCTCGCGGCGCAGGCGGGCGAGCGTCTTCGCCGCCTCGTCGAGCCGGTCGAGCCGGTACAGGAGCTCGCCGCGCAGGTATTGGGTCTCGCCCCAGAGGGGGCTGTTCCGGTGCGCGTCCCCGAGGCTCGCGAACGCCCGGACCGCGCCCTCGAGGTCGCCGCCGCGCATGCGGGAGAACCCCTCCTTGTAGAGGGCGCGGTCGACGACCCCGCTCCCCTCGACCCGCGCCGCGTACGCGTAGAGCGGGACCGCGCGCGCGTCGTCCCCGGCCTCGAACAGCGCCTCGGCGACGTAGAACGCGGCCTCGGCCGTCGCCGGGTCCTGGTCCCCCTGCTGAACGAGCGCCTGGATCCGCTCCGCCGCGCCCGCCGCGTCGCCGCCGTCGAGGGCGAGGTACGCCCGCTCGATCCGGAGCGCGCGCGTCGCGGCGTCGTCGGTCGTCCGGATCGAGCGGAGGAGCCGGTCGGCGTCGTCCGCTTTCCCCGCCGTGGAGAGCGTCTCCGCGCACGCGCGGCCCGCCGCGAGGACGCGCGCGTCGTCGCGACACTCCCGGCGGAACCGGTCGAACGCCTCGACCATGCCGGCCGGGTTCGGGGCGCGCTGCTCCGCGAAGACGAGCAGCTCGAGCGCGGCGAGCCGGACGTCGGGCGCGAGCGACCGGTCGTCGAGCAGCGTCCGCAGCTCGCGCGCGGCGGCGGGGAACCGCTCGGCGCCGTAGAGGGACCACGCCAACCCGTACCGGGCCGGCGCGGCCGCGGCGTGGCGCGGGAACCGCGAGAGGAGCTCCCCGTACCGCTTCGCCGCCTCGTCGGTCCGGCCGGCCTCCGACAGGCGCTCCGCCAGCGCGAACAGCGCGTCGGGGGCGGTCTCGTGATCCGGGTGCCGCGCCAGGAGCTCCTCGAGGCGCGCGGTCCCCTCCGCCCCGTCCTCGAGACGGGCGAGTCCGAGGAGGACGTCGGCGGCGTGCGTCCCGTCGCGGTGCTCGCGCCGGTAGGTCCGCCACGCGGCGCGCGCGCCGTCCCGGTCGCCGCTCGCCTCGAGCGCCCGGCCGAGCATGTACCGCGCCTCGGCGAGCTCGTCGCCGTCGGCGCCCGCCTCGACCGCGCGGCGGAACTCCGCCGCCGCCCCCGCGCCGTCGCCGGAGAGGAAGCGGCACCAGCCGAGGCGGCCGCGGACGCGCGCGGTCTCCGTCCCTTCGCGGTCCGCGCCGAGCGCCCGCTCGAACGCGGTGATCGCCGCGCCGTGCTCCTTCGCGGCGAGCCGGCACTCGCCGAGGACGATCCACGTCGCCGCCGCGTACGGACTCTCCGCGTGCCGGCCGACGAACTCCTCGGCGAGCCGCCGCGCGTCGTCGAGCCGACCCTCGTTCAGGCTCGCCACGGCCGCCGCGTGGAGGGCGTAGTCGCTCTTCGAGCCGCCGTACGCCTTCGCCGCGGCGTCGGTCCGGCCGAGCTCGAACAGGAGGTCGCCGCGCGCCACCTGCAGCCGCTCGCGGAGCGCCGCGTCCTCGGCGGTCCGGAGCGCGGCGTCGAGGTCGGCGAGCGCCCCCTCGCGATCCCCCGCGGCCTGCTTCGCGCGGCCACGCCAGTGGAGGACCTCCGGTCCGTCGCCGGCGACGGGGGCGGAGAGGAGCGCCACCGCGCGGCGCGGGTCGTCCGCCTTCAGCGACTGGATGCCGCCCTGCAGGGCCGCCTCCGCCGCGTACCGCGACCCGGGGTGACGCCGCACGATCGCCTCGAACGCCGCCGCCGCGTCCGCGGCACGCCCGAGCGCCGCCGAGGCGAACCCGCGACCGCGGAGCGCCGCGTCGCGGAACGGCCCGTCCGGAACCTCGGCGTACGCCGCCAGCGCCTCCTCGGGGCGTCCGGCCTCGAGCAGGCACTCGCCGCGGAGGAAGACGAGCTCGCCGGCGAGCGGGTCGCCCGGGTGGCGGCGGAGGAACGCGTCGATCGCGACCCGCGCCGCGTCGTGCTCGCCGAGCCGGAACGCGCACCACGCGAGGCCGTACCGGGCGTCGCGGGCGTGCTCGCCGTTCGGGGCCCGATCGAGGAGGGCCGCGTAGTGGCCCCGCGCCGCCGCGAAGTCCCCCTTCCGGAACGTCGCCTCGCCGAGGAGGAACGTCGTCGGATCGCGGAGGTACGCCTCGTCGAGGCTCGCGACCCGCTCGAGCGCCGAGATCGCGCGGTCGTACCGTTTCGCGCGGAGCTCGCACTCGGCCAGCCGGAACGCCGCCTCCGCCTCGAACTCGAAGCCGGCCCGGATCATGAGCTTCCGCAGGTGCGGGATCGCGTCCTCGAACCGGTCGAGCTCGAAGCACGCCGTCGCGAGGCGGTAGCGCGCGTGGTCGGACCGCTCGTGGTCCGGCCAGCGCTCAAGGAACGCGTCCGCCTCGTCGGCGGCGAGCTCGAACATCCCCTTCTCGCAGAGGCCGACGATGAAGCGGTACTGGTCGTCGGCCTCGTCGCGCGCGAGGAGCGCCAGGACCGCGGCGAGGGCGAGCGTCGAGACGGAGGGCATGCGAGGTTCCTCCCCGGGGGCGAGGGCGTCGACGGCGCGGCGGACCGCTCCCGACGCGGCCCGTCCGACGGACTCCTATACGTTTAGGAGTCGGGGTGTTGAGGGAGAAAGGGAGAATTCGGTGGGGGGAGGAGGGCTGGGGGCTGGGGGCGGGGGGGCGCTGTCGCGGAGCGGGAGGGACGCGGTCGGGACTCGCGGTCCGTGCCGCGCGGCGGGCACGACGCGCTCCACGTGACGGCGGCGCCCGAGATCCGCCCGTTCATCCGGTCCCCACCGCATTCCCCTTCATTCCATGGAATCGGGTGAGGAACTCCGGAGCGGGCGAGGCGGGGGACGAGACGGGGAGGCTTCTCCGAGAGCGACCCCGCAGCGCGACTCGTCCCTTCGCGGAGACCACACCGGGCACATCGCGCGAGGACGTGAGCGGGTCGGAGACACCTCCCCGTCTCGTCCCACGCCGTGGCGATCGCGCAGACCCATCCCGAACGCGTTCCTCGCCCCGCGCGCAGCGGTCGACGCCCCGCGCGCGGCGGTCAACCGTCGATTCCCGTTCTCTCGCTCGGCGGGGCGAACAAATCGAGGACGACCGTCCGTTCCAGCGCCTCGGCGCCGTGCCAGAGCCAGGGCGGCAGGACGAGCACCTCTCCCCCCTCGACTTCGAGCTCGTGCGGCGCCTCCTCGGTCTCCCCGATCCGGAACCGGACGCGCCCCTCGACCACGATCGAGATCTGCTCGTTCTCGTGGTGGTGCGGCGCCACCACGAGCCCCGGCTCGAGGACGACGCGCGAGACCATCATCTTCTCGCCGATCACCCGGCGCCGGGTGAGGAGCGGCATCGGCGCGTCCTCGGCGAGCTCCGACCAGACGTGCTTCAGGCTCTCGACGTCGACCATGTGCGGCTCCTCTCGCGGTCGTCCCGGACGCGGCGCGGCCCGACCGCTCCGTCGCCGGAGGGCCGGGCCGCCATGGTACGGGCTCGGCGCGAGCGCTTCCGCTACGGGAACTCGAACGCCCACGGCCCCGAGACGGCGGTCAGGTTCGACCCGGCGTCGAAGGCGACGACCGTCGACGAGAGGGTCATCCCCTGCAGCGGCGGGACCGCGGCGGCGGGGAGGAAGAAGTTGGTGGTCGCCTTCCCCTGCCCGTCGAGCACCCCGAGCGCGTTCGGGACGACGGGCGACCCGAGCGCCTGGAGGAACATCAGGGTGAAGAGGTCCGGGTTGAGCGGCACGTTCGGCGCGCCGGGCGTCGCGTTCGGGACCCCCGGGGACGTGCCGGAGAATCCGTACACCTGAAGGTAGCCGTTCCCGCCCTGCCCCGGGCCGAGGTCGACCGCGAACGTCGCCGTGAAGTCCCCGGACGGGCCGATCCCCTCGGACGTCGGGGCGAGGCCGAGCGCGAAGATCGTGCACTCGAACTCGAGCGAGACCCCGCTGTCGATCGCGGTCAGGAGCTCGCCGCGGCCGTCGCCGGTGACGTCCCGCAGCGACGAGACGACGAGGTTGCCGTGGTCGCGGGTCAGGTCGTCGAGGACCTGACCGGAGAGGTTCATCACCCGGTAGCGCGTGACGAACGTCGAGTCGGCCGAGGTGAACGCGATCTCCTCCTTCCCGTCGCCGTCGACGTCCGGGACGGCGGTGACGCCCCGTCCGACGATCTCGATCTGCTTGCCGCCGGCGAACGTGAAGAGCGCGCCGGCGCCCCCCGCCGCGTGGACCTCGACCCGGCCGTTGTTCAGGAAGCCGCCGGAGTCGGCGGTGTACCAGCCGACGGCGAGGCCCCACGACGGCGACCCCGCGGTGCCGAGGTTCACGAGGTCGAGCGCGGCCTCGTCGTTCACTCCGGCCGGGTTCGGGAGGAAGAGCGTCGGGACGGCGCCGCCGAGGCCGAGGGGGACGGACCAGACCGCGCCGACGACCGTCCCCGCGAAGACGAGTCCGGTCTCCGGCCGGCCCGCGATCGACTCGCCGAGCCGTTGCCCGCCGACCACGCCGTCGGCGAACCCGAACGTCGCGCCGGTGTCGCCGCGGACGAACAGGAGCTTCCCGGTCGACGCGCCCGCGAGCTGCGGCTGACCGGGCTCGCCGATGACGAGTTCGAGGACGCCGTCGGCGTCGGTGTCGTTCACCGCTCGCATCGCGAAGCCGAGGTTCGCGAACGCCGCCTCGCCGTCGACCGTCCAGAGGACCGCGCCGGTCGCGCCGTCGTACAGGCGGACGCGACCGGAGTTGTTCCCGCTCGGGCCGTCGAAGTCCGGCGCGCCGATCGCGACGTCGGCCCGCCCGTCGGAGGTGACGTCGCCGACGCTCGCCATCGACCGGCCGAACCCGTTCGACCCGCCCGTGTCGTCGTCGATCTTCGCGAGGAGCGCTCCGGTGCGGCCGGAGAAGAGGTAGACGCGGCCGAGACCGCTCGGCGTCTGATAGTTCGGCGCCGCGACGCCGTAGTCGTCGAACCCGTCGCCGTCGAGGTCGCCGAGGCCCGCGGCGTGATCGCCGAACAGGCCCGACGTCTGCGGGGTGCTCTCGTGGAGCTGGCGTTGGACCGGCGGCCGGCTCGGGTCGGCGGCGGCGGTCGGCGGCGCGAGGATCGGGAGGAGGGCCGCGAGCGCGAGGCTCCCGGCCGACGAGACGAGGTGAATCCGCATCGGCACGCTCCGGTGGGGCTTCCCGTCCGAGCGCCCGGCGCCGGCGGCGACGGACCCTCGGCCCGCGGGAGCCGGTCGGTCACGGGTGGGTTCCAGAAGATGGACCCAGGAGGATACCCGGCCGGACCGGACGAGCGTGGCCGGCGGTCGAGATTCCCGCGGATTCGCCGCTCCGAGGGCGCGGAGCGCTCAGAGCGTCCGGAGCGCCTCGGCCAGCCGGTCGACCTCCTCCTCCGTGTTGAGGTAGTGGACTCCCGCGCGGACGACGGCGTCGAGGCCGAGGTCCTCCATCTGATGGCGCGTCGAGAGGACCGTCGACGTGCCGACCTCGATCTTCCGCGCGGCGAGGGCGCGCACGATCCGGTCGGGCTCGTGGGCGGCGTGGGTGAACGCGACGATCCCGCAGCGCCGATCCCCGAGGTCGCGTCCCTCGACGCCGTCGATCTCCGCGAGCCGGGCGCGCAGGCGGTCGGCCAGCCGGACGCTCCGCTCCTCGATCGCGTCGAGCCCGAGCTCGAGCGCGAGGTCGACCGCGACGCCGAGGCCGAGCATCCCCGCGACGTTCCGCTCCCAGGTCTCGTAGCGGCGGGCGTCGCCGCGGACCGCGTAGGCGTCGACGTCGGTCCAGGTCGCGCCGAGGAGGTCGAGCGTCGCCGGCTCGTACCGCGCCGTCGTGTCGCGGCGGGCGTAGAGGAACCCGGTGCCGCGCGGTCCGCGGAGGTGCTTCCGCCCGGTCGCGGAGAGGAAGTCGCAGCCGATCGCGTCGACGTCGAGCGGGAGCTGGCCGGCGGACTGGCAGGCGTCGAGGAGGAACGGGATCCCTCGCGCGCGCGCCGCGCGTCCGACCTCCTCGGCCGGGTTCACGAGGCCGTTCCCGGTCGCGACGTGGGTCAGCGTCACGAGCTTCACGCGGTCGTCCTCCAGCCGCCGCGCGAGCGCCTCGACGTCGATCCGTCCGTGCGCGTCGTCGGGGATCACGTCGATCTCGACCCCGCGGCGGCGCTTCGCCTGCAGGAGGGAGATCGCGTTCGACGCGTAGTCGGCGCGGCACGTCGCGACGCGGTCGCCCGGGCGGAGGGTCCAGACGACGCTCCAGAACGCCTGGTTCCAGGCGATCGTCGCGTTCTCGACCAGCGCGATCTCGTCCGCCGCGGCGGAGAGGAGCCGCGCCACCGACCGCCGCGTCGCTTCGATCCCCGGTTCGGCCCGTCGCTCCGCCTCGTAGCCGCCGACCGCCGCCTCGAGGTCGAGGTGATCCTTCACCGCGCGGACGACGCGAGCGGGGGGGAGGGACGCCCCGCAGTGCAGGAAGTGCGCCCGGTCGGAGGCGCACCCCGGCGTCTCCCGGCGAATCGCGTCGATGTCGAGCGGCATGCGGGACCTCCGTGGGGACCACGATAGAATCGCCGGCTCGAATCTCGGCCCGGAGTGGAAGATGACCGACCCGATCGAGCGACTGCGCGAGAAGAACGCCGAAGCGGAGCGAGGCGGAGGGGAGGCGCGCGTCGAGAAGCAGCACGCGCAGGGGAAGCTGACCGCGCGCGAGCGGATCGCCCTCCTCGTCGACGAGGGTTCGTTCTCCGAGCTCGACCGGTTCGTCGTCCACCGGACCGAGGACTTCGGGATGGGGGACAAGAAGTTCCCGGGCGACGGCGTCGTGACCGGGAGCGGCCTGATCGAGGGGCGGCCGGTCTTCGTCTTCTCGCAGGACTTCACGGTCTTCGGCGGTTCGCTCGGCGAGGCGCACGCGCAGAAGATCTGCAAGATCATGGACCTGGCGATGAAGGTCGGCGTCCCGGTGATCGGCCTGAACGACTCGGGCGGGGCGCGGATCCAGGAGGGCGTCCTCTCGCTCGGCGGGTACGCCGACATCTTCCTCCGGAACACGCTCGCGTCCGGCGTCGTCCCGCAGCTCTCGGCGATCCTCGGGCCGTGCGCCGGCGGGGCGGTCTACTCGCCGGCGATCACCGACTTCGTGTTCATGGTCGAGAACACGTCGTACATGTTCGTCACCGGCCCGAACGTCGTGAAGACGGTGACCCACGAGGAGGTGACGTCGGAGGAGCTCGGCGGCGCGAAGACGCACGCCACGAAGTCCGGCGTCTGCCACGTCACCGCGCGCGACGACGCCGA
Organism: bacterium; assembly: GCA_030428825.1. Classification (GTDB taxonomy): domain Bacteria; phylum Planctomycetota; class B15-G4; order B15-G4; family JADJEK01; genus JAUIEL01. The sequence goes on along the minus strand of JAUIEL010000266.1, from coordinate 265 downwards.
GTGCATCGCGAAGGTGCGCCGCCTCTTCTCGTACCTGCCGCTCAACAACTCGGAGGACCCGCCCGAGATCGACGCCGGCGACTCGCCGACGCGCGCGGACGCCGAGCTCGACTCGATCGTCCCCGACGACCCGCAGAAGCCGTACGACGTGAAGGACGTCGTGCGACGCGTGGTCGACCGCGGCGAGTTCTTCGAGGTGCACGAGAAGTACGCGCGGAACATCGTCGTCGGGTTCGCTCGACTCGACGGCAGGGTCGTGGCGGTG
>JAUIEL010000934.1 GCA_030428825.1 bacterium | reverse complement strand
CCGTCGGCTCTGGATGTCCAGCTGCTGCTGCAGCCTCGTGAATTCGAGGTTCTTTTCGATTTCCAGCGCCCTGACCTTTGCCTCGAGATCCTTTTCGCGAATGGCGATCTCGGTATCCCGCTCGACGTGGCCCAGGCGTTGCGGTTGGGCTGGGCATCAGCGGGCGCGCTCGCCGGTCGCGTGGTCGACCTTCCAGACCGGCGTCGACCCGTCGAAGCACAACATCTTCGACTTCCTCGCCCGGGACACCCGGACGTACATGTCGGTCCTCTCGTCGACCGACATCCAGCCCGGCAAGCGCGTCCTGAAGCTCGGCAAGTGGCGGATCCCGCTGTCGAAGCCGAAGATGAAGATCCTCCGGAAGTCGATCCCGTTCTGGAAGATCCTCGGCGACAAGAAGATCTTCTGCTCGGTGCTGCGGGTGCCGATCACGTTCCCGCCCGAGAAGCACTACGGCGTCCTGCTGTCGGCGATGTGCGCTCCCGACCTCCGCGGCACGCAGGGGACGTTCTCGTACTACACGACCGAGAAGCTCGAGGGGGACACGACGGTCGGCGTCAAGATCCCGGTGAAGCGGGACGGGAACGTCGTGAAGTGCACGCTCACCGGCCCGCCGAACTCGCTGATCGAGGGCGAGCCGGAGATGACCGTCGACATGACGGTCACGATCGACGACGCGGCCGGGACCGCCACGCTCGACGTCTGCGACCAGACGTTCACGCTCCGGCCGAAGGAGTACTCGGAGTGGGTGAACGTCACCTTCAAGCCGGGCCTCGGCCTGAAGGTGAACGGGATCGCGCGCTTCTGCATCCAGGAGCTGTCGCCCGAGTTCAAGCTCTACATGACCCCGATCCACATGGACCCGGCCAAGCCGGCCATGCCGATCTCGCACCCGTTCACCTACGCGATCTACCTCGCCAAGAAGTTCGGGCCGTACGCGACGCTCGGGCTCGCCGAGGACACGTGGGCGCTGAACGAGCGGGTCATCGACGAGGACACCTTCCTGAAGCAGGCGTACCTCATCCACGAGGAGCGCGAGAAGATGTTCTTCGACGCCATGGACAAGAACAAGGAGGGGTTCGTCGCCTGCGTCTTCGACGCGACGGACCGCATCCAGCACATGTTCATGCGCTACACCGACCCGACCCACCCCGCGCTCGAGGGGATGGACCGGGAGACGCACAAGGACGTCATCGAGGACCTCTACGTCCGGATGGACGGGCTCCTGAAGAAGACGCTCGCGAAGTGCGGCGAGAAGACGCTGCTGATGGTGATCTCCGACCACGGCTTCAAGAACTTCCGCCGCGGCGTCAACCTGAACTCCTGGCTGATGAAGGAGGGGTACCTCCACCTGAAGGAGGGGGCGACGAAGAGCCGCGAGTGGTTCCAGGACGTCGACTGGTCGAAGACGAAGGCGTTCGCGCTCGGCCTGACCGGGATGTACCTGAACCTGAAGGGGCGCGAGGCGAAGGGGATCGTCGAGCCGGGCGAGGAGGAGAAGGCGCTGAAGGCGGAGATCCGCGAGAAGCTGCTGACCCTGTTCGACCCGAAGGACGAGAAGAAGGCGGTCCGCGAGATCTTCGACACGAAGCAGCACATGAAGGGGCCGTACGTGTCGAACGCGCCGGACCTCCTGAT
>JAUIEL010000265.1 GCA_030428825.1 bacterium | reverse complement strand
CGACTGGGTGGCCGAGCGGTTCCGCGAGCTGGAGAGCAAGCCGCGGCTGACCGCCGAAGAGCACGGCATGTACCGGTTCTACGCGCCGCTCCTCGCCGCTCCGAAGGAGAGCATGGAGCGGGCGGTCGAGGGGGCGGAGATCCTGCGGGACGAGGAGCGGTTCTTCCAGCCGGAGCTGTTCAACCAGGCGTTCGACGACCTGACCGCCGTGATCCGGTTCCTGTACGCGGCGACGCCGATCCTGAACCCCGAGAACCGGAACTACGTCGAGCACCTGCTCCACTACAGCGAGCACGCCGGCGACCCGCTGGTCCAGGTCTACCAGGAGCGGCTCGTCGACCGGATCCTCGAGCAGGAGCCGGACCTCCTCGCGTTCACGGTGCCGTTCCACACCCAGTTCCTCGAGGTGCTGAAGATCATGCGGATCGTGCGGGAGCGCGCGCCGCAGGTGAAGGTCGTGGTCGGCGGGCCGACGGTCCACGACTATCGCGAGACCCTGTTCGCGGACGGGCGGCTGTTCGACTGGGTCGACTTCGGCTCGGTCGGCGACGGCGAGAACGCGATCGTCCGGCTGGTCGACGCGCTCACGGGGAAGATCGGCCTCGACGAGGTGCCGAACCTCTACTACCGGAAGGACGACGGCACGGTCTCCGCGCCGGCGAAGTTCGACCTCCCGGTGCTCGACGACCTGCCGACGCTCGACTTCGACGGGATCCCGTTCGACCGCTACCTCCTCCCCGACCGGCTCGCGAACTTCCAGACCTCGCGGGGGTGCTACTACGGGAAGTGCACCTTCTGCGGCGACGGCTTCCGCCGGAACTTCCGGATGCGCCGGGCCGACCTCGTCTACGACGACATCGCGGACATCACCGGGAAGTGGGGGGTGAAGTACTACCTGTTCTGGGACTCGCTCGCTCCGCCCCGGACCCTCATCAACGTCGCCAAGCGGCTGAAGGAGGAAGGGCCGGACGTCTACTGGTTCGCGGAGACGAAGTTCGAATACACCTACGCGAACCGCGACACCGTTCAGACGCTGTACGACGGCGGCGCGCGGGTGTTCCAGTTCGGCTTCGAGTCGGCGGTCGACCGGGTCCTCCGGCTGATCGACAAGGGGAACGAGCTGGAGAAGGTCGACGCCTGCCTCGACGCGCTCTCCGACGCGGGGATCGGGGTCTGCACGTCGTGGTTCATCGGGTTCCCGACCGAGCGCGAGCACGAGGCGCTGACGACGTACAACTACGTCTCCGCCCGCCGCGACAAGATCGTCATGTCGGTCTACTCCGGCATCTTCAACCTCGGCCGCGACACGATCGTCTACGAGAACCCCGACCGGTTCGAGGTGAAGATCGTCGAGAACGAGGGGGGCGACATCTACGTCGACGACGGCCTCCCGACCTGGGACAAGGCGGACTGGAACGACCGGCTCCAGCCGCGCGGCGACCTGCCGCTCCTGACGCAGGGCGGATACCTGCTGTACCAGGCGCGCCGCCCCGAGCTCCTGCGTGAGATCGTCGCCAAGGGGCGGAGCGGGCCGATGTCGTTCGAGGTCGACGACCTCGAGGCGCAGGTCGTCTTCCGGCCGGAGCGGAACCGGATCATCCGGTACAGGTTCGAGCCGTCGATCCCGCTCGAGGCGGGCGTGGCGGAGGTCGGGCCGGCCGACGGCGGGGTCCCGATCGCGTTCGTCGGGATGCACGGGAAGTTCCACCGCCTCGAGCCGCAGCACGTCGTCGCGTTCGACGCCTGCTCGGGCGAGAAGACGGTCGGCGACCTGGTGTCGGAGCTCTCGGCCGCGACCGGCGAGGACCGCCGCCGCGCGCGGGAGCGGGTCGCGTGGATGATCGACCGGGGGATCCTCTCCCTGCCGGTCGAGCTGCCGGTCTACCGGGGGCTGAAGGAGGAGCCGGCGGCGGTCTGACCGCCGCCCGTCCGCTCAGCCGGCCTTCGCGCGCGTCTTCGCCACCTGGCGCGCCGACCGGAGCTGCTTCTCGAGCCCGTCCCGGTCGACCTTCGAGTGGGCGCCGAGCTGCTCCGAGACCCGGAGCAGGCGCTCGAGCGACTCGACGTGGAACCGGTCCTTCTTCAGGGCGGCGATGCACCGCTTCTCCGCCTCGCGGAGGAGGACGATCCGGTTGCCGCGCTGCTTCTCGTCGTCGGCGGGGATCGCGGCGGCGCGCGTCTCGCAGTACCGCGCGTAGAGGCGATCGACGTCGATCGAGAAGATGCGGGCCTCCAGCAGGCTGAGCAGGCGGCTCGCCTCCTCGAGTCGGTCGAGGTCGAGCGCGAGCTCCGACGCCAGCGTGAGGAGCTCGGCGTGGTCCTTCCCGAGGACGACCGCGCCGTTCAGGGTCTCGAACGCCTCCTTCTTCTCGCCGCGCTCGCTCTGGGCGAGGCCCCGCTCGAACAGCACGTCCTGCATCCGGTGGGGGCGGCGCTTGGCGACGTCGTCGAGCAGCTCCTCCGCCGCCTCCCGGTCGCCGCGCCGGTGCAGCACGCGCGCGCAGAGGAGCTGGAGGCCGGCGTCGTCGTCCCCGCCGTCGAGCGCGGTCCTCAGGAGGGTCCACGTGGCGTCGTCCGAGGCGCCGTCCCGCGCGCGCTCGGTGCCGAGCTCGCCGGCGAGGCGGCGGACGGTCTCCTCGAGGAGTCCCTTCGGCAGGCCGTCCCGCCCGTCGAACTTCCGGAGCGCGAGGATCGCGGCCGGATCGGCGTCGAGCTGGGCCGCGCTGGCGTCGCGCAGGAACCGGGCCTCGGCGCTCTCCGCGTCGTACACGAGCGCCGCCTCCGCGCGCGACTTGCCGCGCTTCGCGTCGCCGCCGCGGAACCGGAGCCGGGCGAGGAACGTGTTCGGGAGGGCGTCGCTGACCACCCGCGCCGAGCGGAACCGCTGGCCGAGGATCAGCCGGGCCGCGCCGTCCCGGCCGGAGTCGAGCAGGATCAGCCCGCGGAGGGCGAGCGCGACCTCGTCCTCCGCCTCGATCGCCGGGTGGGCGTCGATCCGATCGAGGGCGTCGTCGAACTTCCCGTCCCGGCGGAGCGACTGGATCTCCCCGATCTCCTCGGCCGAGAGCGCGGGCCGGTCTTCGGCGGTCGCGGCCGCGGGGAGGGCGGCGGCGAGGACGAGGGAGAGGGCGACGGCACGACGAGGGGACATGGCGGCGGCTCCGGTCACGGCGCGATCGAGTGGGGGAGAGGCGGAATGAGCTCCATCCTACGAACCTCTCGACCGCCCCGGCAGCAGAACCTGAGCGGCCCGGAGGGGCGGGAGCCCACCCTCGGGGTACGCCGCCCGACCGGACGGGGTTGAAGCGATCTCCCGGGTCTCCCGTCGATCGGTTCGCGGCGGCGGGAGAGAGGGGATAGGTTCTTGGGCATGGAACTCGAGCGACTCCTGCCGCGACTGACCGTGCTCCACGACCGCATCCGGGCGCGGGTCGGGGAGGCGCTCTCCCGCGGGGCGGCCGCGCGCGGCGACGACCCGTCGTCGGAAGAGGCGCGGGTCGCCGAGGAAGGGGCCGGCGACGTCACCTTCGCGATCGACGTCCCCGCGGAGGAGGAGGTCGACCGGTTCGCGGAGGAGCTCGCGCGCGAGATCCCGATCGCGGTCGTCTCGGAGGGGACCGGCCTCCGGACGTACGGCCGGGGCGATCCGGCGTGGCGGCTGGTCGTCGACCCGATCGACGGCACGAGGAACCTCTCGCACGACATGCGGAGCGGCTGGGTCCTGTCCGCGCTCGCCGAGGAGCGCGGCGACGAGACCTCGTTGCGGCACGTTCGGGCGTGCGTCCAGAGCGAGCTGCCGTGCCTCGACCGGCGTTCGGCGGAGGTGCTGACCGCGGTCCGCGGGGGCGGCGTCCGGCGGGTGCGGAAGGACCTGGAGACCGGCCGGGAGTCGGGCGCGCGGGCGATCGTCGCCCCGAACCGCGTCCCGCTCGACCACGGCTTCTTCGTCTTCTTCAAGTTCTCCCCCGAGGACCGGCGGGCGATCGCGGGGATCGAGGAGGAGTTCCTGCGCCGGCTCTGCGACGAACGCGGCGCGGACCGGCGGACCCTCTACGACGACCAGTACATCTGCAACGCGGGACAGCTCCACCTCCTGGCGACCCGTCGGTACCGGTTCGTCTGCGACCTGCGCGGCGTGGTCGGGGACGCGCTCGGGGTGCGGAACGTCACGTCGAAGCCGTACGACGTCTGCTGCTCCCTGATCGCCGAGGAGGCCGGCTGCCCGCTGGTCCGGCCGGACGGGTCGCCGTTCGACCCGCCGCTCGACGTCGAGCACCGGATCTCGTTCGCGGCGTACGCGAACGAGGCGACCCGGGCCGCGCTCGAGCCGCTCCTGCGGGACGCGCTGGACCGGTTCCTCTCCGCGCCGGGGGCGGGACGATGAGGGTCTACGCCATCGGCGACGTCCACCTGCCGGGCGGCCCGCGCGCGAAGGGGATGGAGCGGTTCGACCCGGTCTGGACCGACCACCCGCGGGTGATCGCGGAGCGGTGGAACGACGCCGCCCGCGACGACGACGTCCTGCTGATCGTCGGCGACCTCTCGTGGGCGATGACGATCGAGGAGGCGCGCGACGACCTCGCCTGGATCGACGGCCTCCGCGGGACCAAGGTCGTCGTCAAGGGGAACCACGACTTCTGGTGGAAGTCGATCGGGAAGGTCCGCGCCGCGTTCGGGGAGTCCGTCCACGCGCTGCAGTACGACCACGTCGTCCTCGGTCCGGTCGCGTTCGTCGGCACGCGCGGCTGGCAGTGCCCGGGCTCGATCGGTTCGGCCGACCTGATGCACGACGGGAAGGCGGCGGCGGGGACCACGACGTACACCGAGCAGGACCGGAAGCTGTACGAGCGCGAGGTCGGGCGCCTGAAGATGGCGTTCGAGCGGCTGGAGAAGAGCGGGGCGTCGTGGGAGCGGCTCGTCTGCCTGCTCCACTACCCGCCGATGAACCCCGAGCACGAGCCGTCCGGCTTCACCGAGCTGATCGATCGGTTCGGCGTCGACGTCTGCGTCCACGGCCATCTGCACGGCGCGGCGTCGATCGCCACCGCGTTCGAGGGGCGACGGGGGAGGACCGAGTACCACTGCGTCAGCGCGGACGCCGTCCGGATGGCGCCCCGACGGCTGCTCGAGGTCGACGGCGAAACGCCGGACTGAGCCGCCGCGGCGGCGCCGTCAGCCTCCGACGCGGATCAGGCGGAAGCCGCCGGGGGCCGGCGTCAGCGTGTCCCGCCACTCGACCCCCTCGAACCGGTACCGCAGCCGGACCGCCGCGGGCGGCGCGGCGTCCGGGAAGAGCGCGCGGCGGGCGGCGGCGACGTCACGGCCGGTCTCGACCGGACCGCCGCGCCCCCTCCGCACGGCGACCTCGAGGTCGGCGCCGTGCCGCTCGACGTCGTCGAGGAGGAGGCGGAGCTCGTCCCCGGTGAGGAGACCCTCGCGCAGCTCGGGGAGCGGTTCTCCGGTCATCGGTCCCTCCTCGGACGGATCACGACGGCGCGCGACGGGGCGGGGCAGACGTCGACGCAGTCGCCGCAGCCGGTGCAGCGGTCGGGGGCGACGACGGGCCGGCCCGCCTCGAGCCGGAGCGCGCCGTCCTCGGGGCAACGCTCGACGCAGACCGAGCAGATCGTCCCCCGGAACGCGAGGCAGCCCCACGCCATCACCACGGCGACCCCGTCCCCGGTCGCCGCCGCGACGTCGGCGGCCGGCGGCGCGGACGGCAGGAACCGACCGCGCAGCAGGTCGCGCCGCGAGAGCCTCGGTCCGTGCCTCACGGCTCGTCCGCCTCCGACCAGAACCGCGGACCGTCGAGGGCGGAGTGCTTCACCTGGTCGAGCGCCGCGGACGGGGCGTGGCACTGCAGGCAGGAGGCGCGTTCAGGGTGCGACGTCCGCATCGGGAAGTCGCCCGTCGGGCCGTGGCACGAGAGACAGTCCGTGCGCATCCAGGTCGTGTGCGGCACGACCGGCGGCGCGCCCGGATACGCGCGGGCGCCCTCCGGCGGGGCGTCGATCCCCTCGAACGAGCTCGCGGCGAGCACGAACGGCGGGAGCGCCGACGACGCCGCCTCGACGTGGCACTGGAGACAGCTCGCGAACGGTTCGTGCGGGACGCGCGCCGCGACGCGGTCCCCGACGGCGACTCCCTCGCCGTGGCAGGCGAGGCAGCTCGCGGCGGAGCGGGCGTCGACGGCGTGCGGCACGACCGGCGGCGCGCCGTTGTACGCCCGGAGCTCGGCCCGCTCGGCGAGCGCCGTCCGCTTGGCCGCCGGGTCGGGCGGGCTCTCGCCGGGTCCGACCGCGGCCTTCGACGCGAGCGTCGACAGCCGGGAGACGTAGTCGCGGTTCGGCCCGAGGTCGAGCGTGCGGAGATCGGCGTAGCTCGCCGCGTCCGCGACGTCGCCCGCGCGCGGCGGGGCCGGGCGAGGAGCGGCGGGGCGTGAGCCTCCGCCGGTCGACCGCTCGGTCCCGCCGATCCCGACGAAGTAGCCGACGAGCGCGAGGCCGATCGCGGCGGCCGTCAGGAGTTCGGCGGCGGGGCGCGGTCCCGCGGGGGCGCTCACTGCTCGGGCTCCTCGTTCACCGGCGAGACCCGGACGGCGCACTTCTTGTAGTCCGGCTGCTTCGAGAACGGGTCGTGCGCGTCGAGCGTCACCTCGTTGATCAACTTCATCTCGTCGAAGAACGGGACGAAGACCGTGCCGGGCGGCGTGCTGCCCCGCCCGCCGATCCAGGCCGGCAGCTCGATGCTCCCGCGGCGCGACTCGATCCTCACCGGGTCGCCGTTCGAGATCCCGAGCCGCTTGGCGTCCTCGGCGTTCAGCTCCGCGTACGCCCGGGGCATCGCCCGCGAGAGCTGCGGCACGCGCCGGGTCATCGTGCCGGTGTGCCAGTGCTCGAGCACGCGCCCCGTGGTGAGCCAGAATCCGTAGCCGTCGTCCGGCACCTCCGGCGGCGGGACGTACGGCGAGAACCAGATCTGCGCCCGGTCGTCCTTCGTGGTCGAGTGGTAGAACTGGAACTCCCGCCCGGCCTCGACGTATGGGTCGTCGAACGCCGCGAAGCGGAAGCGCGTCTCCCGCCACGACCCGTCCTTCTGCTGCACGACCGGCCACCGGAGCCCGCGCGCCTTCACGTACTCGGAGTACGGCGCGAGGTCCTTGTGCTTCAGCCGGGAGAACCTCCGGTACTCCTCGAACAGGTGCTCGTCGACGTTGACGTCGTCGTAGTGCTCCCACTCCCAGATCGGGACCTCGTCGCCGTTCTCGTCGAGCACCTCGAACAGGAACCGGCCGTCCCTGTCCTTCATCCCCTCGACGCCGAGCTCGAACAGACGCCGCGCGACGGCGATCGTCTGCCAGCAGTCGTCGCGGGCCTCGCCCGGCGGGTCGACCATCTTGAACCACTGCTGGGTGCGGCGTTCGGAGTTGCCGTAGATCCCGTTCTTCTCGACCCACATCGCGGCCGGGAGGATCAGGTCGGCGAGCCGCGTCGTCGCGGTCGGGTAGACCTCCGAGACGATCAGGAACTTCTCCTCGAGGTCGGCGGCGCCGAGGAACAGCTTCTCCAGGTTCGGCAGCGTCTGGCCGGGGTTCGTGACCTGCACCCAGATCGTCTCGATCTCCGCGCCCGGCTTGCAGAAGGAGTCCCACATCGAAACGGTGTGAAACCCGGGCGTCGGGTCGATCCTCCCGGGGGGGAGGTTCCAGATCTCCTCGGCCTGGCGCCGGTGCTCCTCGTTCGCCACGACCCGGCCGCCCGGGAGCGCGTGCGCCAGGGTCCCGACCTCGCGCGCGGTGCCGCACGCCGACGGCTGGCCGGTGAGGCTGGTCGGGGCGTCGCCCGGCCGTCCGAAGTGGCCGGAGAGGAGGTGGATCCCGTGGACGAGGCAGTTGATCGCGGTCCCCTGGGTGTGCTGGTTCATCCCCATGCACCAGAGGCTCGTGATCCGCTTCGTCCGGTCGCCGAACAGCCGGCCGAGCATCCGGATCTTCTCCGCCGGGACGCCCGAGATCTCCTCGACGCGCTCGGGCGTGTACTCCTTCACCAGCGCCTTGTACTCCTCGAACGAGATCGCTCGGCCGAGCAGTCCGGGCGGGTCGCTCGGCGCCCTGAACGCGCAGTGTTCGGCGACGAACGCCTCGTCGTACGTCCCGTCCTCGATCAGGAGGTGCGCGATCCCGTTGGCGATCGCGAGGTCGGTGTTCGGCCGGAAGAGGAGGTGTTCCTGCGCGAACTCGCTCGTGCGGGTCGTCCTCGTCGAGAGGTCGATCAGCGACACGTCCTCCCCGCGGCCGCGCCGATCGATGATCCGGGAGAAGAGGACCGGGTGCATCTCGGCCGGGTTGTTCCCCCAGGTGAGGACGACGTCGGCGGCGTCGAGGTCGTCGTAGCAGCCGGCCGGCTCGTCGACGCCGTACGTCGCCAGGAAGCCGGTCACCGCGGACGCCATGCAGAGGCGCGCGTTCGGGTCGATGTGGTTGTTCGAGAGGCCGCCCTTGATCAGCTTCTGCGCCGCGTACCCCTCGGGGATCGTCCATTGGCCGGAGCCGTAGATCGCGAACCTCCTCGGGGCGGCGGCGATCCGCTTCGCCGCGATGTCGATCGCCTCCTTCCACGAGATCGGGACGTGACGGTCGCCCTGCCTCAGGAGCGGCGTCG